>CAYJQV010000033.1:0-17995 GCA_964372395.1 uncultured Planctomycetia bacterium
CCCTCGGTTCCCTCTGGGGAGTCCCGAACGGAGTGAGGGACGACGCCGGCGGGGTCCTGATCGTAAGATGAGGCATTGATCGTGCGATGAGGAAGACTGCGGCCCTCCTTCTCTTCCTGCTCGGTATCGCATCCTGGGACACCCCGTCTGGAGCGGCCGAGGAGGAGGCACTCCCCCGCTCGACGGTCGTTGTGCTGGAGCTGACCGGGGTCATTGATCCGGCGCTGGCGCGATACGTGTCGCGCGGGCTGGAGAAGGCGCGGGACCGGAAGGCCTCGGCGGTGCTGATCCGGCTGGACACGCCGGGCGGGCTGGACGGTTCGATGCGGAAGATCATGCAGGCGATTCTCGACTCCCCCGTTCCGGTGATCACGTACGTCGCCCCTGCCGGCGCGCGGGCCGCCTCGGCTGGGGCCTTCATCGTCCTCGCCAGCCACGTCGCCGCCATGGCGCCGGGGACGAACATCGGTTCCGCGCACCCGGTGCAGCTGGGGGGGGAGGACCCCGGAGGAGATTCCGGAAAGGGCGAGAAGGGGGAGGGGGAGAAGGAAGGGAAGGAATCTTCCGAGCCCAGCCAGTCCGTGCTGGACAAGAAGATCACCAACGATGCGGCGGCGTACATCCGCGCCATCGCCGAGCTCCGGGGGCGGGATGTGAAATGGGCGGAGGCCGCTGTCCGCGAGAGCCGCTCCTCCACCGCCAAAGAAGCCAAGGAGGAGGGGATCGTGGATTTCATCGCCGAGAATATGGATGATCTCCTGCGGCAAGCCGAAGGCAAGCAGGTCAAGACCGTCTTCGGTTCGGTGGTTCTCTCGGTGGAGGGCCAACCGCTCCGGACCCTCCCGATGTCCCTCATGGAAAAGATCCTGCATGGGCTGGCCCATCCCAACGTGGCGTACATCCTGCTGCTTCTGGGCGTCTACGGCTTGATCTACGAGCTGGCCACCCCCGGAACGGTTTTCCCGGGGGTGGTGGGCACGATCCTGCTTGTGCTGGGTCTTGTGGCGCTGGAGACGCTGGAGGTCAACTGGGCCGGCATGGCGCTCATCGCGCTGGCGATACTGTTCTTCGTCGCAGACATCCATCTGCCGGGGTACGGGGCCCTCACCCTCGGCGGGCTCATTGCCTTCGTACTGGGCTCCATGATGCTCTTTCCGGAGGCGCGGATCCCGGGGCTTCGCCTGCCCTGGGGGCTGATCGGGATGGCCGCCGCCGTCACGGCGGGATTCTTCCTGGGGATCGTGGGGGTGGCGGTGCGGGCGCTCAAGCGAAAAGTCGCCAGCGGCACCGCGGCCTTGATCGGGGCGGAGGGCAGCGCCAGGACGGAGCTGCGGCCCGAGGGGATTGTCCACGTTCAGGGCGAGGAATGGCAGGCGCGGGCCCGGCAGCCCGTGCCGAAAGGGGCGCGGGTTCGAGTGATCAAGGTGGAGGGGCTGACGCTTCACGTTGAACAGGTACAGGAGGAGCGAAGATGATTCCGATGGGTGTGCTGCTGCTGGTGGTGGTTCTGATCCTCGTTTCCATGATCCGGATCGTTCCGGAGTACCGCCGGTTGGTGGTCCTGCGCCTGGGCCGGATGATCGGCGCCAAGGGGCCGGGGGTGGTGATCATTCTGCCGGTTGTGGACCAGCCGGTCATGGTGGATCTGCGCGAGACCTACCTGGAGATCCCCCGGCAGACCTGCATCACCAAGGACAACGCCCCGATCTCGATTGACTTCCTCATCTACTCCAAGGTGGTGGAACCGATCGCCTCGGTGATCCAGGTCCGGGACTATGCCGGGGCCGCCATGGGGATTGCGACCACGACCCTGAGGGCGGTGGTCGGTGACATCCCGCTGGACGACGTGCTGGCCAAGCGGGAGCAGATCAACCACGTCCTGCGCGCCAAGCTCGATGAGGTCACCGAGCGCTGGGGGGTCAAGGTCACCTCCGTCGAGATCCGGGAGATCTCCCCGCCCAAGGATGTGCAGGAGTCGATGAACAAGCAGATGTCCGCGGAGCGGAGCCGCCGCGCCATGGTTCTGGAGGCGGACGGCCACAAACAGGCCAACATCACGGTCGCCGAGGGGGAAAGGCAGTCCGCGATCCTCAAGGCCGAGGGAGCCAAGCAGGCGGCGATCCTGGGAGCCGAGGGGAACCGCCAGGCCGCCATCCTGAACGCCGAGGGGTACGCCCTGGCCCTGTCCAAGATTTTCGAGTCGGCGAAGAACGTGGACGCCAAGACCATGTCCCTCCAGTACCTGGAGGCGCTCAAGTCCCTGGGCGCCAGCCCCTCGACCAAGTTCGTGATCCCGACGGAGCTGACGAACCTCTTGGCTCCCTTCACGGGTCTGGTGAAGAGCTCCACCGAGCCCGCAGCGAAGCATTAGCGCCGAGAGAGAATCAGGAGAAGGGCCAGGCCGCAGGCGGCCAGCGTGGCGAGCAGAACGAAGAGGACGGCGAGCGCCGCCGGATCGGCATCGACGACCCCCGTCTGGCGGCCGATGAGGGCAGGTTGGAGCGGCCGATGATGGTCGAGGATCGCCTGAAGCTCTCCCCTCTCGAGCCAAAGACCGCGGCATCTCCCGCAGCGGTCAACCCGGAGGGCCAGATCTCCGCCGCAGTCCGCTTCTTCCAGGGGTTGGGCGCAACGCGGGCAGCCAGCGGGCTCCTTCGAATGGGAGGGTTTCCCGCCGGCAGCGGCCGGTTCGGGTGGGAGGTCCGGTAGATCGGTGGGGCTGCCCGTCAGATGAGCCAGCTCCGTCGCGTCGAGCCAGATCCCATCGCACAGCTCGCACCAGTCCAGGGTGATCCCCTTGGAAGTGATGACGCGCATCTTTGCCCGGTCGGCGGGACAGTTCATGATGAGCGGTACGTCCGTTTTTTCTAGCATAGCACAGATTGCGCTGGCCCTGTGGGTGGGAGGGCTCGCCCTGTTCATGGGGGTTGTGGCGCCCGTCTCCTTCCGCAGGTTCAGCAGAGAGGAAGCGGGCCGGTACCTCGGCGTTCTCTTTCCAGCGGTGGATCGCTGGACGCTGGTCTGGGCTGTGGTGACCTGCGCCAGTCTCTACGGGCTGTTCCTCAAGCAGCATTTCGCGCCGCGCTCGCTCGTCCTGGAGCTGCCGGTTGCGGCCATGGCGGCGCTCACCTACTACGCGGGGGTGGTCTTGCACCCGCAGATCCAGGACCTCAGGCGAAGGCTCACCCTTCCAGAGCTGCAGGGCACCGCTCACCAGGCCAAGCTGGAGTTTGCGTTCGGCAATCTGCACCGGGCCTCAGTCCGCGTCCACGCAGCGATCCTTTTCCTGGGGCTGTTCGCCCTGGCATGCGCATCCCGGCTTCTCTAGCGTCAGGCGGCCTGCTTCTGGCCATTGACGTCGGCAACACCAGCATCGCGGCGGGGGTCTTCCGGGGCAGGCGGCTCATTTCCAGCGGCCGGATCCCCACGCGGAAGCTCGGCTCGCCGGGGAGAAGGCCGGCATCCGCGAAGGGATCCGCCAGAGCCTTGAGGGCTCTGCTCCGAACCCTGAGGGTTTCCGCGGGGGATCTGCAGGGGGTGATCATCTCCAGCGTCGTTCCCCAGGTCACCGGCCCGCTTGTCCGCGCGCTTCAGGCCGTTGGGCTTCCCCGGCCCCAGGTGCTCGGCCGGGATCTTCAGGCGCCGGTTGTCAACCTGTACCGGATCCCCTCCCAGGTGGGCCAGGACCGGCTGGTCAACGCCGCGGCGGCCTGCTTCCTCTATAAGGGGCCGGCCATCGTGGTGGACTTCGGAACGGCGGTGACCATCGACTTGGTGAACGGCCGCGGGGAGTACCGGGGAGGCATGATTGTCCCCGGGCTCGAGATCTCCCTGGAGGCCTTGGCCACCCGCACAGCCCTCCTTCCCAGGATCCCCCTTGCCCCCCCCAAGGAGTTCCTCGGCAGGGACACTCGCAGCAGCATGGCCAGCGGCCTCTTCTTCGGATTCGGGGCCCTCTGCGATGGCCTTGTCCGGCGGCTGAAGGCGCAGTACGCCCCCAGGGCGGTCGTGATTGCCACCGGCGGTCATGCGGCGCTCATCGCTCCGTTCTGCCGCACGGTCCAGAAGGTCAATTCGGACCTCACCCTCCAAGGCCTTGCCCTCACCTACGAAAAAAGTTGTTGACAGGAGCGGCACCGGATGATATTTAATAAGCTCGTTTAGCACTCTCACGTCGGGTGTGCTAACAAAGCCATAAGTATCCGCTGTCAACCTCGTTCATACCGCACGGTTGAACTCAGAGGACAGTCGAACTTAGAGGGGAGGTATCCATGGCGATTCAACCATTGGGCGACCGGATTTTGGTCAAGTCACTTGATGCGGAAGAGAAATCTTCCGGCGGCATCATCCTGCCGGACACAGCGAAGGAGAAACCGCAGGAGGGGAAGGTGGTGGCAGTCGGCAAGGGCCGCCTGCTGGAGGATGGAACCGTGAAGCCCCTGGAGGTCCGCGTAGGAGACACCGTTCTTTTTGCGAAGTATTCCGGTACCGAGGTCAGCCACAAGGATGAGGAGCTGCTGATCCTTCGGGAAGAGGATATCCTGGCGGTAGTCAAGGAATCCAAGAAATAACCGCGAAGCGGTCATCCCGAGCGTAGCGAGGGATCTCATCAATAAAAGGAGGTTTTGAAGACAAAATGCCTAAGCAGCTGCTGTTCAACGAGGAAGCGCGCCGGGCGGTTCTGCGCGGGGTGGAGACCCTGGCCAAGGCGGTCAAGGTGACCCTGGGGCCCAAGGGCCGCAACGTGATCCTGGACAAGAAATTCGGATCTCCCACGATCACCAAGGACGGCGTCACCGTCGCCAAGGAGATCGAGCTGGAGGATCCGTACGAGAACATGGGTGCGGAGATGGTCAAGGAGGTGGCCTCCAAGACCTCCGACACCGCGGGGGATGGGACCACCACCGCCACGGTTCTGGCGGAGGCGATCTTCCGGGAAGGCCTGAAGAACGTCACGGCCGGGGCCAACCCCATGGCGCTGAAGCGGGGCATTGACCACGCCGTGGAGGAAGTGGTCGAGTCCTTGAAGAAGCTCTCCAAGCCGATCAAGGAGAAGAAGGAGATTGCGCAGGTGGCCACGATTGCCGCCAACAACGACTCCGACATCGGCGACCGGATTGCCGATGCGATGGACAAGGTCGGAAAGGACGGGGTCATCACGGTGGAGGAGGCCAAGGGGATCGAGACCACCCTGGAGATCGTGGAGGGGATGCAGTTCGACCAGGGGTATCTGTCGCCTTACTTCGTGACCGACGCGGAGCGGATGGAGTGCATCCTCGAGGATCCGTACATCCTCATCCACGAGAAGAAGATCTCGGTGATGAAGGACATGCTGCCGCTGTTGGAGAAGATCGCGCGCACCGGCAAGCCCCTCCTGATCATTGCCGAAGAGGTGGAGGGGGAGGCGCTGGCGACCCTGGTGGTGAACAAGCTGCGGGGAACCCTCGCCTGCGCCGCGGTCAAGGCCCCCGGCTACGGGGATCGGCGCAAGGCCATGCTGGAGGACATTGCGGTTCTCTCCGGCGGCCGGGCCATCACCGAGGATCTGGGGATCAAGCTCGAGTCGATCGGGCTGGAGGACCTGGGCCGGGCCAAGCGGGTCACGGTGGACCGCGAGAACACGACCCTCGTGGAGGGGGCGGGCAAGACGAGCGCCATCAACGGCCGCATCGCGCAGATCAAGAAGCAGATCGAGGAGACCGATTCCGACTATGACCGCGAGAAGCTGCAGGAGCGGCTGGCAAAGCTCTCCGGCGGTGTCGCGGTCGTCAAGGTGGGAGCGGCGACCGAGACGGAGATGAAGGAGAAGAAGGCGCGGGTGGAGGATGCGCTGCACGCGACCCGTGCCGCGGTCGAGGAGGGGATCGTCCCGGGCGGCGGGGTGGCCCTTCTGCGGACCCAGTCGGCTCTGGAGAAGCTCAAGTCGGAGGGGGATGACCGCGTCGGTGTCGAGATCGTGCGGCGGGCCCTGGAGGAGCCGATCCGGCAGCTGGCCCAGAACGCCGGAGTGGAGGGCTCGGTGATCGCCCAGAAGGTCAAGGAGGAGAAGGCCGCGGTCGGTTTTGACGTGGACAAGATGGAGTACGGCGACCTGATCCAGGCCGGGATCATTGATCCCACCAAGGTGACCCGGCTGGCGCTGCAGAACGCCTCCTCGATTGCGGGGCTGTTGCTGACGACCGAGGCGCTGGTGACCGACATTCCGGAGAAGGAGAAGGCCGCTCCCGGAGGAGGGCATGGGATGCCGGGCGGCATGGGGGACTATTAAGCCATGTCCGCGGCCGGTTTCAATCTCAAGCCTCTCGGGGACAAGGTGATCGTCGAGGTCCTGGAGGCCAGCGACAAGAGCAAGGGGGGGATCGTCCTTCCCGACACCGCCAAGGAGAAGCCGCAGGAGGCGAAGGTTCTTGCGGTGGGGTTGGGCAAGACCCTTCCCAACGGAAAGGTGGTGCCGCCCGAGATGAAGGCGGGCGATCAGATCCTGTTCGGCAAGTACTCCGGAAGCGAGGTCAAGCTCAACGGGAGGGAGTTTCTGATCATCAACCAGGACGACGTCCTGGCCCTCATTAAATGATCGGTGGGGTCAGACCCTGCGGGGTCTGACCCCAATAGGTTTTCGCGAGGGCCCACGGAGTTGACTCCCCGTGGGCCCTTGTGCTAAATATCATCTATGGGAGAGTTCATTGGGCGCGGGCGCAAGGCCCGCCGCTGCTACGGATTCGACGAAATCGCCCTCGCCCCCGGCCAAGTCACGATCAATCCCAACGAGGCCGACCCCTCCTGGACCCTCAACGGCAGGCGATTCAAGATCCCGATCCTGGCCAGCGCCATGGATGGCGTGGTGGACGTCCGTTTCGCCAGCGCCTTCGGAAAACTCGGCGGCCTGGCGGTCCTGAATCTGGAGGGGGTCCAGACCCGCTACGAGCATCCAGGAGAGATCCTGACGAAGATCGTCAGGGCCAGGGGGGACGGCGCCACGGAGCTCATCCAATCGGTCTATCGGGAGCCGATCAAAGAGAAGCTGATCGCAAAAAGGATCCAGGAGATCAAGCGGGCCAAGGTGCCGGCGGCGGTCTCTTCGATTCCCCAGAAGGCGGATCGCTTCGGCCCCATCGCCCAGGAGGCGGGGTGCGACATCTTCGTGGTGCAATCCACGGTCTCCACGGTGCGCCACGTCTCTTCCGAGTATCCATCGTTGGACATCGCCCGCTTCTGCAAGCGGATCAAGATCCCGGTGGTGGTGGGCAACTGCGTCACCTACCCGGTCGCGCTGGAGCTCATGGAGAGCGGCGCCCACGGGGTTCTGGTGGGGATCGGGCCGGGAGCGGCCTGCACCACGCGCGGGGTTCTGGGGATCGGCGTCCCGCAGGTGACCGCCACGGTGGACTGCGCAGCGGCCCGGGATTTCTATTTCAGGCGGAGCGGCCGGTACGTGCCGATCATCACCGACGGCGGGATGCGGACCGGAGGGGATGTCTGCAAGGCGTTCGCCTGCGGGGCGGATGCCGTCATGATCGGCTCCCCCTTCGCCCGGGCGAGGGAGGCGCCGGGCAAAGGGTACCATTGGGGGATGGCCACCCCGCACGCCAATCTGCCGCGCGGCACCCGGATCCGCGTCGGGGTGACCGGCAGTCTGGAGGAGATCCTCTTTGGGCCGGCCCGCACCGATGACGGAACGCAGAATCTCATGGGGGCGCTGGTCACCGCCATGGGTTCGGTGGGGGCGAGGAACCTGAAGGAGTTTCAGCTGACCGAGCTCATCATCGCCCCCTCCATCCAGACCGAGGGAAAGCTCCTCCAGCGGACCCAAGGGGTCGGGATGGGGAAGTAGGCCCGTCGTCATGGCCGCGGCCGAGGAGACCATTCTCATCCTTGACTTCGGCTCCCAGTACGCCCAGCTCATCGCCCGCCGGGTCCGGGAGCTGCGCATCTTCTGCAAGATCGTCCCCTACCGTGTCTCGCTGAGAGAAATCCTCAAGGAGAGCCCCAGGGGGATCATCCTCTCCGGCGGCCCGGCCTCGGTGTGGGCGAGGGGAGCCCCCAAGCCCCAGCCGGAAATCTTCCGGACCGACCTGCCCGTGCTGGGGATCTGCTACGGGATGCAGCTGATGGGCCGGATGCTGGGGGGCGATGTCTCCAAGGCCGCCCACCGGGAGTTCGGTAAGGCCGAACTGCGCGTGGACCGGCCGGACTCCCTGTTTCAGGGGCTGCCGAGGAGTCTCACCTGCTGGATGAGTCACGGCGATTACGTGACCCGCCTGCCGCCGGGCTTCAAGGCAATTGCGCACACCGGGAATACCCCGATCGCGGCCATGGCCTCCTCCAACCGGATGTTCGGGGTTCAGTTCCACCCGGAGGTCATGCACACCGAGAGGGGAACCGAGATCCTTCGCAATTTCCTTTACAGGACCTGCCGGTGCAAAGGGGATTGGTCCGCGAGCCATTTCATCGATGCCTCCACCCGACAGATCCGAGCCCAGGTCGGGAAGGCCCGGGTGATCCTGGGGCTTTCGGGCGGGGTGGACTCCTCGGTGGCGGCCCTGCTCCTGCACCGCGCGATCGGCCGGCAGCTCATCCCGATCTTCGTGGACACCGGGCTCCTGCGCAAGGGCGAGCGGGAGGAGGTGATCCGTACCTTCCGGGGTCATTTCCGGATGCGGCTGGTGGTGGTGGATGCGGAGGCGCGTTTCCTGAGAGCCCTGCGGGGAGTGGAGGATCCGGAGGAGAAGCGGCGGCGGATCGGCCGGCTGTTCGTCTCCTGTTTCGACCGGGAGGCGCTGCGCCACAAGGAGGCGAGGTTCCTGGCGCAGGGGACGCTCTACCCGGATCTGATCGAATCCCGATCCCCCTTTGGCGGGCCGTCGGCGATGATCAAGACGCATCACAACGTGGGGGGCCTGCCTGCGAGGATGCGGCTCAAGCTCGTGGAGCCGCTGAGGTTTCTTTTCAAGGATGAGGTGCGGCAGATCGGCCGAAGGCTCGGGCTGCCGGATCGGATCCTGGGGCGGCATCCGTTCCCCGGGCCGGGGCTCGCCGTCCGTATCCTCGGGGAGGTGACCCGGAAGCGGCTGGAGCTGTTGCGGGAGGCGGATCAGCGTTTCATCGAGGAACTGCGCCGCTCGGGGTGGTACGATAAGGTCTGGCAGGCCTTCGCGGTGCTCCTGCCGGTCAAGGCGGTGGGGGTCATGGGGGATGAACGGACCTACGAGCAGGTGTTGGCCCTGAGGGCCGTCACCAGCCAGGACGGCATGACGGCCGACTGGGCCCGCCTGCCGCAGGAGCTTCTGGAGCGCGCGGCGAACCGGATCGTGAACGAGGTCCGCGGCGTCAACCGGGTGGTGTTGGACGTGACGTCCAAGCCGCCCGGCACCATCGAGTGGGAATAACGAAGGGAGGCTCACGATGCTGGTCCACGGAATCGGCGGGTTGTTGATTGCAGCAGCAGCGGGGTATTGGGTGCTGACGATCTCCCAGAAGGAGAGAGGCCGCATCAAGCAGCTCGGGCAGTGGCTGGGGCTTGTCATCCTGCTGCTGAGTGTCGCCGGGGCGGCCTGCAAGCTGTACTACACGTTCACCTGTCAAATCACCAGCGCCTGTCCCGCGGGGCTGAAGTGCCCGTTCGGCGCCCAGCCGCCTGCGATGAAATGAGCCGCAGCGGGAAGAGGGGTGGCTTCACCCTCCTCGAGCTTCTCGTCGTGACCGTGACGATCGGGATTCTTGCCATGGTCTCCGTGCCTCAGTACGGAAAGCTGGTGGATCGGATCCGCGAGACGGAGGCGGTGCAGGTGCTTTCTGCGGGGTGCCTGGGGCAGTTTTTCCACTTCCTGGAGAAGGGGAATTTCACAACGAGCACCACCGATCTTGCGGTGACCATCCCGGAGATGAACGACTGGAGGCTCCCGGGCGCGGCTCCCAATTTCACCTGGACGATCACCTCCACCCAGGCGCAGATCGTTGCCAACAGCAGCCACCGGCACGGCTCTCCGACGGACCACCAGGTTCGCGGCACCGTCAATTCCGACGGCACGTGGAAGATCGAGGTCAAGCGACCCGGGGAGAACCAGTTCCACCCTCTGGGGGGGTAGTGAAGTCGCACTCCGACTTCGTGCATCTGCACGTCCACAGCCAGTACTCCCTGCTGGATGGGGCGTGCCGGATCCCCGACCTGGTGGCGGCGGCCCGGCGGCACCGGATGCCGGCGCTGGCCATCACCGATCACGGGAATCTCTTCGGCCTCATCGAGTTCTACGAGGCCTGCATGAAGGGCGGGGTCAAGCCGATCCTCGGGGTGGAGACGTACGTTGCACCCGGCTCCCGGCACGAGAAGCAGGCCCAGGGGATCTCGGAGGCCTCCTTCCACCTGATCCTCCTGGCCAAGGATGAAGCCGGGTACCTGAATCTCCTGAAGCTCATCTCCATCGCCAACCTTGAGGGGTTCTACTACCGCCCCCGCATCGACAAGGAGCTCCTTCGCCAGCATTCCCGCGGCCTGCTGTGCCTCTCCAGCTGCCTGCAGGGGGAGGTGAGCTACTGGCTGGCCCGGCGCGAGCCGGAGCGGGCGCGGGCGGCGGCCGCGGAGCTTGCCGAGATCTTTCCCAAGGGGGATTTCTATCTCGAGCTGCAGGACCACGGCATCGCAGACCAGCGGCGGATCCTGCCGGAGCTGTTGACCCTGTCCAGGGATCTCGGCCTGCCGGTGGTGGCGACCAACGACCTCCACTACCTGGAGAAGGCGCAGGCGCGCGCGCACGAGGCGCTCCTCTGCATCCAGACCCAGACCACGCTGGAGGATCCCAAGCGATTCCGGTTCGAAACGGATGAGTTCTACTTCAAGTCGCCGGAGGAGATGGTGGCCCTGTTCGGGGAGGTTCCCGAGGCGCTCCGGAACACCCGGGCGATCGCCGAGAAGGCCAACGTGGAGCTGGAGTTCAACCGGCTCCACCTGCCCCAGTTTGTTCCGCCCGAGGGAAAGAGCCCGCAAGAATACCTGCGGGAGGTGGTGGAGGAGGGGATGCGCCGGCGATACCCCGACGCGGGACAGGAGGTGCGCTCCCGTGTCGAGCACGAGCTGGGGATCATCTCCCAGACCGGCTTCACCAGCTACTTCCTCATCACGTGGGACTTCGTCCGATACGCGAAGATGCAGGGCATCCCGGTGGGCCCGGGGCGCGGATCGGCGGCCGGCTCGGTGGTCAGCTACTGCCTGGGGATCACCGATCTGAATCCCCTCGAGCATGACCTGCTCTTCGAGCGGTTCCTCAACGCGGACCGGATCTCCATGCCGGACATTGACATTGACTTCTGCTACGAGCGGCGGGGCGAGGTCATCGATTACGTCACGCAGAAGTACGGCAAGGGCAACGTGGCCCAGGTCATCAGCTTCGGCACCATGCAGGCGAAGGCCGTGGTCCGGGACGTGGCGCGGGCCATGGGCTTCAGCTACCCGGAGGCGGACCGGATCGCCAAGCTCATCCCGTTCGAGCTCAACATGACCCTGAGACGCGCCCTGGAGATCGTCCCGGACCTGAAGGGCCTTGCCCAGACGGACCCGCGGGTCCGGCAGCTCCTCGAGACCTCCCTGGCGCTGGAGGGGCTGACGCGGCATGCCTCCACCCACGCGGCGGGGGTGGTGATTGCCGACGGGGATCTGACCGATCACGTCCCTCTCTACAGGACCTCCGACGACCAGATCTCCACCGGCTACGCCATGGAGTCGCTGGAGCGGATCGGGCTCTTAAAGATGGATTTCCTGGGCCTGCGGACCCTCACCGTGATCGACGAGGCCTCGAAGCTCGTCCGGCAGCAGCGGGGCGTGGAGTTCGACATCGAGAGGATCCCGATGGACGACGCCCCCACCTACGCCATGCTGGCGCGGGGAGAGTGCGCCGGGGTTTTTCAGCTGGAGTCCAGCGGGATGCGGGATCTTGTGCGGCGCCTGAGGCCGGACCGGTTCCAGGATCTCATCGCCCTGGTGGCCCTGTTCCGGCCGGGCCCGCTGGGATCCGGGATCGTGGACGATTTCATCCGGCGCCGGCACGGCCAGCTCCAGGTCTCCTACGACCATCCTCTGCTGGAGCCGATCCTCAAGGACACCTGCGGGACGTGCATCTTTCAGGAGCAGGTGATGCGGATCGCGCATGAGATGGCCGGCTTCACGCTGGCCGAGGCCGACGGCCTGCGCAAGGCGATGGGGAAGAAGACGCCCGAGATCATGGAGCAGGCCCGGGAGAAGTTCGTCACCGGCTGCATCCGCAACGGCGTCGAGCGCCGGACGGCGGAGAAGATCTTCGACAAGATCGAGTACTTTGCCGGATACGCCTTCAACCGGTCCCACAGCGCCGCCTACGCCCTCATCGCCTACCGGACGGCGTTCCTCAAGGCGAACTTTCCTGTGGAGTTCATGACGGCCCTCTTGTCGAGCGAGCGGGACAACACGGACAAGATCGCTCAGTACGTGGAGGAAACCCGCAGGATGGCGATTCCGATCCGCCCCCCCGACGTCAACCACAGCTTCGCCCGTTTCACCGTCGAGGAGGGGGCGATCCGGTACGGCCTGCTGGCGATCAAGAACGTGGGGGAGAAGGCGATCGAGTCGGTGGTGGAAAGCCGCCGGGCGCTCGGCCCCTTCGCCTCCCTGGTCGATTTCTGCCAGAGGGTGGACGGCCGGCTGGTCAACCGGAAGGTTTTGGAGTCTCTGATCAAGTGCGGAGCCATGGGCGGACTGGGGATGAAGCGGTCGCAGCTCATGGCGGTCCTGGAGCAGGCGATGGAGATGGGGGCGCGCCGGCAGAAGGAGAAGGGAGGCGGGCAGCTCTCCTTCTTCGATCTCTTCGGAGAATCGCAGCGGGCGCAGGGGACCGAACTGAAGGTGCCGGATCTGGAGGAATGGCCGAAGGAGCAGCGCCTCGCGTTCGAGAAATCGCTCCTGGGCTTCTATCTGACCGGCCATCCCCTGGACGCCTACCGGCCTCTCCTGGGCCTGCTGGCACAGGCGACCGCCGGCGACCTGCGGCAGCGGCGGGACGGGCAGGAGGTGACCCTGGCCGGCGTGATCAGCCGGATGCGGATCACCACGACCAAGCGGGGCAATGAGCGGATGGCGATCCTCGTCTTCGAGGATTTCTCCGGCTCGGTCGAGGTGCTGGTCTTCCCGAAGGCGTTCCCCCAGGCCGAGCCGTACCTCAAGCCCGATGCCGTGGTCTCGGTCCGCGGCAAGGTTTCACTGCGGGATGAGCAGCCGCGGCTGCTGGCGGATGAGATCCAGCCGCTGGAGGAAGCGTGCCATCGCGGAATCGGCGGCATCCGGATCCGCCTCCGCCACGAGGTGGAGCGCAATACGCTGGAGTCACTCCGCCAGGCGCTGCGGAGCCACCCGGGCCAGATCCCAGTCGAGCTGGCCTTCGGAAACGGCGATCCGGCTGTCCGGGTGACGGTCGGGGGCACGCTGCATGTCCAGCCCTCCCTGGAACTCTTTCAGACGCTCGTGGATCTGGTCGGCCCGGAGGCGATCGCCGTAACAAACTGAAGCTTCTTGACTTCCCTTTCTTCTTGTCCGACAATCAGATCCGTCCCGATGTGAAGTTTCATATCATCTTTTCCTGCCGAGTGTTACGTTCAATCGACGGAGGGAGATACCGATGACAAAGAAGGACATCGTTCTCAAGGTGGCCTCGGAAAGCGGTTTGAAGCAGCTGGAAGTGAAGAAGGTCGTCCAGCGGAGTCTCACCGCCATTGTGGAGGCGCTGGCCCGCGGCGAAACCGTGGAGCTGAGGAACTTTGGAATCTTCAAGGTGAAATCCCGCAAAGGGCGGACCGGGCGGAACCCGCGCACCGGCGAAAAGGTTCCGGTTCCTCCCAAGCGGGTGGTCACCTTCAAGCCGGGCCTGCTGATGAAGAGGGACGTTCGCTGAAGGCACTTGGCGGGACAAGCGACATCCTCCCCGAGGAGGCGCGGAAGTGGCAGTGGATCGAGGACCAGGCGCGCCAGGTGCTGGCCCTCTACGGCTACGAGGAGATCCGCACGCCCCTCATCGAGGAGGCCTCGGTCTTCGGCCGGTCGCTGGGCGAGGGGGCGGAGATCGTCACCAAGCAGATGTATCGCTTCGAGGACCGGGGCGGCCGAACAATCGCCCTCCGGCCGGAGGGGACCGCACCGGTCGTGCGGGCCTTGATCGAGCACGGTCTCGACAAGACAGCGTCCTTGAGCCGCCTGTACTACCTGGGCCCCATGTTCCGGGCGGAGCGGCCCCAGGCCGGGCGCCGCAGGCAGTTCCACCAGCTCGGGGTCGAGGTGTTCGGATCAGCCAGCCCCTATCAGGACGTGGAGGTGATCTGCCTGCTGTGCCGCCTGCTGGAGCGCTGGCAGATCGCGGGGTGGGTCCTCAAGCTCAACTCCGTCGGTTGCCGGGCGGACCGGAAGAGGATGGTGAAGAGGGTGCAGGCCGGGTTGGGGAAACAGGCATCGGCCCTCTGCCCGGACTGCCGGATACGGCTCGAGAAGAACCCCTTGAGGATCCTCGACTGCAAGGAGCCGGGCTGTCAGAAGCAGACCGCCTCCCTGGATCTGTCCGGGGATCTTTGCGCCGACTGCCGGGGCCACTTCGAGCGGGTGACCGGTTCCCTGGAGCGGCTGAAGGTTCCTTTCACGCTGGATCCGCGGCTCGTCCGCGGATTGGACTATTACACGCGGACTGCTTTCGAGGTGATCCATGAAGGCCTCGGTGCCCAGAACGCGCTGGGCGGCGGGGGACGCTACGATGATCTGGTCGAGCTCATGGGGGGGGCCTCCGTTCCGGCGGCCGGCTTCGCGGTCGGCCTGGAGCGGGTCCTGATGGCGCGGCCCGCGGAGGCCGGCCGGCAGGCGCTCCAGCGCCGCGGGGGCGCCTTCGTGGCCACGGTCTCGCCGGAACAGATCCCTGAAGCGGTGGCCCTGGTCGAGTGGCTCCGGGCGCAGGGTGTGGCTGCCAGCGCCAACCTGGAGGACCGTCCGCTCAAGCGGCAGCTGGAGCAGGCCTCCAAGGCGATGCCGCAGGGATGCGTGCTGATTCTCGGAGAGGATGAGATCCGGCAGGGGGTGGTCACGGTCAAGGAGCTCTCGACAGGCCAGCAGCGGCAGATCCCCCGCTCGGCGCTGGTGGAGACCGTTTTCGAAGGGAGCAAGGGGTGACCGCAAAGCGCACGCACACCTGCGGCTGCCTCGACGAGAAGGCGATCGGCCAGGAGGTGGTCCTGCAGGGCTGGGTCCACCGGCGCAGGGACCATGGCGGGCTCATCTTCATCGACTTGCGGGACCGATGGGGGCTGACCCAGGTGGTCTTCAACCCGGCAGGCAGCGAAGCGCTCCACGCGCAGGCGAAGGAGCTGCGCCCGGAGTTCTGCCTCTCTGTGGCCGGCAAGGTGGCGGCCCGCCCGCCGGGAACGGAGAATCCGAAGCTGCCCACCGGCGGGATCGAGGTGGTCGCGCGGGAGCTGGCGGTGCTCAACCCGAGCCAGACCCCTCCCTTCGAGATCGCCGAGGAGGGGGAGATCTCGGAGGAGCTGCGCTACACGTACCGGTTCCTCGATCTGCGGCGGCAGGCGGCGCGGGGAGCGCTCCTCCTGCGGCATCGGACCCTCCAGGTGATCCGGCGCGTTCTGGAGGAGGCGGAGTTTGTCGAGGTGGAGACGCCGGTCCTGACCAAGTCGACGCCCGAGGGGGCGCGGGACTACCTGGTTCCCAGCCGGCTGAACCCAGGCCAGTTCTACGCGCTTCCGCAGTCGCCCCAGCTCTTCAAGCAGCTGCTCATGGTGGCGGGCCTCGACCGCTACTATCAGATCGCCCGCTGCTTCCGCGACGAAGATCTTCGCGCCGACCGCCAGCCGGAGTTCACCCAGCTCGACCTGGAGATGTCCTTTGTGGATGAGGAGGAGATCTTCGCGATCACCGAGCGGCTCTTCGCCGCGGTCTGGAAGGAGATCCTGAACCAGACCCTGCCGGTTCCGTTTCCCCGGCTCAAATACGCCGAGTGCCTGGAACGGTTTGGAACCGACAAGCCGGACCTGCGCTTCGGGATGGAGCTGGCGGACGTCTCCCCGATCTTCAGAGAGACCCCGTTCGAGCGGTTCCGGCAGGTGGTGGGGAAGGGCGGGGTCGTGAAGGCGCTGGTGGCGACGGGAGGGGCGGTCTTGAGCGGCAAGGCCTCGGATGCCCTGACCGACGTGGCGCGCGCGCTGGGTGCTCAGGGGCTGGTGACGATCCGCGTGTTGGAGAAGGAGCTCTCCTGCCCGATGGCTCGGCACATCGGGGAACCGGGGCTGCGGCAGGTGGTCGAGCAGTGCGGGGCGAGGCCGGGGGACCTGGTGCTTCTGGCGGCGGATGCGCGGCCCACGGCCCTGCGTGTGATGGGGGGCCTGCGCACCCATCTGGCGGAGAAGCTGGAGCTCGTGCCTGCCGGCCGGTTCTCATTCGTTTGGGTGACCGATTTCCCGCTCTTCCAGTACAATGAAGAGGAGAAGCGCTGGGAATCGGAGCACCACCCCTTCACCGCTGCGTTCGAGGAGGACCTTCCGCTTCTGGAGAAGGAGCCGGGCAGGGTACGGGCCCGCTCCTACGACCTGGTGGTCAACGGCCAGGAGATCGGCTCCGGCTCGGTCCGGATCCACCGGCGCGAGGTCCAGGAGGCGATCTTCCGGGTGCTGGGAATCCCCCCGGCGGAGGTGGAGCGGCGCTTTGGATTTCTCCTGGGGGCGTTCCGGTTCGGCGCTCCGCCCCATGCAGGGATCGCCCCGGGGATTGATCGCCTGGTCGCCCTGCTCGCGGGTGCCGCCTCGATCCGGGAGGTGATCGCCTTCCCGAAGACCCAGAAGGGGGTGGATCCGATGGTGGGGGCTCCCTCCGAGGTGTCGCCGGCGCAGCTGAAGGAGTTGGGAATCGTTGTGAGGAAGTAAAGCGTGTGACCGGTACCCGGTACCGGGTACCGAATTTAAGGAGACAACCATGAGGACCCTCAGGAAGATCGGAATGACCGTGCTGGTCGGTTTCTTCCTTACGGGCTGTGCGCGCATCACCACACAGGTCGTGGAGAAGCCGCGCGTGGATCAGGAGCTGGAGGGCAACCGCGGCTATCTGGCCGGCTCCGGGCCGGCCCCGGTGCAGCGCAAGACGACGCGCCGGATGCTCCAGACCGATGTCGAGATGCCGACGTGGGACGAGCTGCATCCCTGGAAGAAGCCGGCCAAACCGGAGGCCAGGGCGCCCGCGGCAGCACCGGAGGCCCCTGCCTGGGAGGAGGCCGCCCGGCCGGATACGCGGGCCTGGCAGCCGCCCGCGGTGGTGGAGGAGCCCGAGGAGCCGGTCCTGCCCGCCCTCCCCGGCCAGCCGCTGGCCACGTACACCGTGGAGAAGGGAGACACGCTGGAGAAGATCTCCAGGAAATTCTATGGGACCACCCGCAGGTGGAGGCGGATCTACGAGGCCAATCGGGAGGTTCTTCGGAATCCCAACCGCGTGTACCCGGGGCAGAAGCTGACGATCCCTTCGCTGGAGGAGGAGCCCTCGCGGGCTCCCGCCGAAGAAGAATCGTTCAAGTGAATCTGCCTTGAAGATGGAGCGGAGCTTCCACCTGCTCTCCGATCAGGAGGCCGGCGTCCTGTTCGGCCTCCACGATGAGCACCTCCGGCTCATCGAGGCGGAGTTCGGCGTCAAGACGATCTCCCGCGGTCAGGAGCTGACCGTTTCGGGCCCGGAGGATGCGGTCGGCAAGGTGGGCCGGCTGCTGGATCAGCTCCTGTCCCTGATCCGCTCCGGCCAGTACATCCGGCGGCACGAGGTCGTCTACGCGATCCGGGCCGTCGAGCGGGACGCCCAGCTCGACCTGAGCCCCATCTACGGAGACCGGATTGAGGTCCTCTCCAAGCGGCAGTACATCACCCCCAAGACCGCAGGGCAGAAGGCGTACGTGGATGCGATCCGCCGCTACGACATCGTCTTCGCCATCGGAATTGCCGGAACGGGGAA
>CAYJQV010000034.1:0-17749 GCA_964372395.1 uncultured Planctomycetia bacterium
CTAAGCCTCCAGCAAGCGATGCGAGACACCGCACGGAGAACCGCGGGACCCTCGCCGCTTCCGCCGGGAATCCAGGCAGATGTCGCGGGTACGAGCGCCATTGGATTCATTCAAGCCGGAGGAGCCGTTCAGCTGGTCAGGCGCAGAGGTAGTCCCTTATTCTTCAAAAAAGATTCACCCGATCTTTCCTCACTTCAGGAAGAAATCGAACGCCTTTCGAAACGTTCTGAAGTCGTTGGGATGGTCAGAGTCAGGTTCATTCGTGATGGGCTGATGGCTATTTTTCCATACTATTCCGAGACCGCCGGGATGGAGGAGCGGGGCGAGAAGGGGTTGTTCAAGGATAGTTTCGCCACCTTCGCCGGTGTCATCCAGAATCTACTCAGCCACCGCGTCCAGGATCTCGACCTCTACAGGGACTTTTACGCACCGAAACCGGCCTTCTCTTTCATGAGTAACCCGCAGAACCCTCCTCCAGGGTTCACCATCGCCGACGCCTTCGCCTCAGCGGCCAAACAGACCTTCGGAGGGGAGCAGGCAAGGGATCAGAGGTACTACCTCTACATCCGCCGGGACGATGACGATCCTCCCCGGATCTATGCCGAGATCGTGGGCAGGACCGACGCGTCATCAGAAGGCGCGGGGATGGAGGAGGTGCGCCGGATGGAGCGGGAGACCTTCCTCCAGAGATATCCCGGTCAGGTGCAGTACGTGCCGGGCAACGCCACCCATCTCTTGATGATCACGGAGGGAGGCATTGTCACCTTCCACCGGCCGGAGACGCTTGCGGAGGACGTGAAGTCGTTGGTCGAGACCCAGCGCAAGGAGCTCCCTGCCCATCTGGAAATCGATCTCGCGCCGGTTCCCGCAGACCCTACGCAGGTCCGATCCCCCTCCATCTTCTTCTGGGATCGGGGGCTGGGCGAGCCGCCCTACGACCCCGGTGTCCCCCTGTTCAAACAATGGAAGGACCAGCCGTTTGAGCAAAGTCTCCTGAGTCTCGTCGCGGTCGCCCTGTCGGGCCGGCTGGATCCCGCTGAGGTGCAGCTCCTCGCCGCCTGGGCCTTCGAGGAAGAGGGCCGGCGGGTCCTCGTCTTCGCCGTCAAGGCGTAACCTCCCCGCCGGGGCCCCCGATTGATCTTCCATAATCATGACTATTCATGTATACTCGTTACCAGGAGGGATGCCCGCATGAAACTGAATTTCTCGACGAAGATGGAGGCGAAGAAGGTCCGGACACTCAAGCGCCTTTCCGAGCAGAGCAGGATTCCGCAGTCGAAGCTGCTGGAAGAGGCCATTGATCTTCTGGAGGCGCAGTTCGCCACGGACGTCGTCACCCCTGAATTCAGGCGGATGGTGGACCGCTCCATCCAGAAAAACCTTCCTCTCCTCAAACGGCTGGCTGAGTGAAGCTCCTCGGCTACCGGCAGGTTCTCTGGATCTACCGGCGCGTCATTGAAGAGACGGGGGGAGCCTTCGGTGTCCGGGACGAAGGCCTGCTCCGGTCTGCCCTTGCCCGGCCCAGAGCTTCCTTCGGTGGGCAAGACCTCTACCCAACCCTCTTTGAGAAGGCCGCGGCCCTCCTGGAATCCCTGGTGATGAACCATCCTCTGTTGGACGGCAACAAACGAGTGGCGTGGGAATGCCTGGACCTGACACTGGAATTGAACGGATACGTCCTCCGGAGTTCTTCCGAGGAGAGTTTCATGCTGATTTCCCGAGTCATTGAGCGCGCGGCGACCGTGCAGGATGTGGCGGAGTGGTTAGAGAAGCGCAGTCGGCGTCGATGACGCACCACTGCGGGACGGTGGCGATCGTCGGGCGGCCCAATGTCGGGAAATCGACCCTGCTCAACCGTTTCCTCGGCCAAAAGATCGCCATCGTCTCACCCAAACCGGAAACCACCCGGGATCGGCTGCTGGGGATCCTGACCCTGCCCGGGGCGCAGGTGCTGTTCCTCGACACCCCGGGAATCTATCGGGGGCCGCAGACGCTGCTGGGCAGGCACCAGGTGCAGGCCGCCCGCGAGGCGCTGGCCGACGCGGAGGTGCTGCTCGTGATGACCGAGGGGCACGCGGGGCTGACCGACGAGGACCGGGACATCCTCCGCCTGCTTCCCAAACCGGTCAAGGGGACAGGCCCCTTTCCCGGGGAGGCAGCGGGGGCCAGGGAAAAGGTGCCGGTCCCCGTTTTCCTGGCGATCAACAAGGTGGACCGGGTGAGGAAGGATCTGCTGCTGCCCCAGATCGCCGAGGCCAAACGGCTCTACCCCTTCCGCGAAATCTTCCCGATCTCCGCCACCAAAGGGGACAATGTCCCGGAGCTGCTCCGCGCCGTGGAGGCGGCCCTGCCGGAAGGGCCGGCCCTGTACCCGCCGGATCAGGTGACGGACCGGCCGATGCGGGATTTGGCTCAGGAGATCGTCCGGGAGAAGGCGCTCCTCTTCACGCACGAGGAGGTCCCTCACGCGGTGGCGGTGCTCGTCGAGGAATGGCGGGAGGGACAGGCGAGCGAGCGCTCGGGCCCCGGGAGCCCGAAGGGAGAAGGTCCGGGGACGGCCACAGTGTACATCCGCGTAACCCTCTTTTTGGAACGGGATTCGCAGAAGGGGATCCTGATCGGAAAAGGGGGCGGGCTCTTGAAGCGGATCGGCCAGGCCGCCCGGCAGGAGATCGAAACGCTGGTGGGAGGGCCGGCCTTCCTCGACCTGTGGGTCAAGGTGGCCAGGAACTGGCGCAAGGATCCGCAGATGCTGAAACGGCTGGGGTACGGCTAGATTGCTTCGCTGGCGTTCGCAATGAGATGACCCATTTCCGCTGGTGGGTGAAGAAGGACCTCGACGGATTCTTCGGGCTCTTCCTGGACAACCTGATCCAGCTCATGCTGATCGTCACCCTCTGCACAGGGCTGCTGGGCTTCCCTGCCGGGCTGACCCTGGGAACGATCCTGCCGGGGGCGGCGATCTCGATCCTCGTCGGAAACGTGGCCTACGCCTTCCAGGCCCGCCGGCTGGCCCTCCGCACCGGCCGTTCGGACGTGACGGCGCTGCCCTATGGGATCAACACGGTCAGCCTGTTCGGCTACGTCTTCTTCGTCATGCTGCCGGTGGCAAGCTCCACGCGCGATCCCATGCTGGCTTGGCGAGTGGGGCTGGTCGCCTGCCTGGGCTCGGCGGCGATTGAGCTGTCCGGCGCCTTCGTCTGCGGCTGGATCCGGCGGATTACCCCGCGCGCGGCGATGCTGAGCGCCTTGGCGGGAATCGCCGTCACTTTCATCTCGATGGAGTTTGTCTTTCGGATCTTCGAGCGGCCGCTCCTGGCGGTCATCCCGCTGGGGATCCTGCTCATCCAGTACTGCTCGCACGTGCGCCTGCCGCTGGGCATCCCGGGCGGGCTGGCCGCGCTGCTGGCCGGAACCGCGCTGGGGCTCCTCTTCCGGCATCTGGGGATGGCCGGCGGGCCGGAGCTGAGCGGCGGGTGGCAATGGCAGTTCCTGGGGCCGCGCTGGACAGGGGGCGATCTGCTGGAGGGCGTTCGGAGCGGGTACCTCACCGACTACCTCTCCATCATCCTGCCGATGGGGCTCTTCAACGTGCTGGGCTCCCTGCAGAACCTGGAGTCGGCCGCGGCCGCAGGGGATTCGTATCCCACCCGCAGCTCCCTCGCGATCAACGGCGTCGGGTCCCTGGCCGCCGCCTGCCTGGGGAGCTGCTTCCCGACGACAATCTACATCGGGCATCCCGGCTGGAAGGCCCTGGGGGCGCGGGCGGGATACTCGGTGGCCAACGGCGCCGTCATCACCCTGATCTGTGTTGCGGGAGCGATGGGGTGGATCTTCCGGTGGATCCCCTTCGAGGCCGGGATCGGGATCCTGCTCTGGATCGGGATCATCATCGTGGCCCAGGCGTTTCAGGAAACGCCCAGGTCGCACGCGCTGGCGGTAGCCGTCGGGCTTTTCCCCTCCCTGGCCGCGTGGGGGCTGACCGTCGTGGAGGCCACCCTGCGGGCGGCCGGGACCAGCTTGAGCGCTCTGGGAGAGTCGGCCTTCGCCGGCCAATTGGCCGTCCGGGGGATGATCGCGCTCGAGCGGGGCTTCATCTTCACCTCGATGTTCTGGGCCGCCTTCACGGTGGCGCTCCTGGAGAAGCGCTTCCGAGCGGCCGCCGGGTGGATGGCGGCCCTGGCCGCCTGCTCGTGGGTGGGCCTCATCCACGCGTACGAGATCACCCCGGCCGGCCTGGTCAGCCGCTTCTCCCTCGGCGCCGCCCCGCTCTTCACCGCCGCTTACGGGGCGACCGCCCTGCTCTGCGGGGCGATGGCATTCTACAAAACTCGCCTAAGGCCAGACTGACCAGCGGGGTTGACGCCGCCGCCCCCTCTGTGGCATCTTTGAGTTAGCCGATAAAGGCAACCGCCGTCGGGCCAAAAGGACAAAAGTCCAGAACCCCGATGTAAAGCGCGGTTCTCGCGCGGAATCGGGGGGTCCTCTCAAGACGGTGAGCACGTGTTGTCTTTATCGGCTTTTCTTTTCTGCAGGCGGTTGATATGATTCCCCCATGAGGGCGAACTCGCGCCTCAAAGCGTGCAGATTCCCAGCCCTCAGGGGTGCGCGAGGGGGCCCGCCCCTCGCCTTCCCCGGAGGAGGGTGGAACCAGAGGGGTCTCCTCGGCCTGTCGGCCTGCCGGCTCACCTTCTCGCCGGCGTCGCCAAGCGTGTGCTCCTTCTTCGTCGCACGGCGACTGTCGGTCAGGGCGCTCACATCTCGCGCCCATCGCCAGGCGTGGCCTCCTTACTCGTCGGCCCGCGATCCCTCGGTTCCCTCTGGAGAGCGGAGGCGTCAGCCGGAGCGATGAGGGGAAATCCGACCGGTTCCGGACGGCCGGCAACCACCAACAAGCGCTGGCTCGTCCGGCAGATCTCCCTCTTCTCGAATCTCACGGACGCACAGCTCGACTTCGTGGGCCAGCGCTGCCGCGTCGTCGAGTTCGAAAAGGACGAGCTCATCTACCGGCAGGGGGACCCCCCCCAGTCCTTCTTCGGGCTGGTCAGCGGCCGGGTCCGGGTGCTCGCCGGGCACCCCGCCGGAAAGCACGAGGTCCTCGAGACCCTCCACCGCGGCGACTACTTCGGGATGATCTCGCTCCTCACCAACGAGCCCCATTCCGTGACCGCCCAGGCGATCAACGACTCGATCCTGATCCGGATCCGCCGGCCGGAGTTCGAGGCGATCCTGAAGCAGATCCCGGAGGTGGCGATCCACCTCTCCACGACCCTGTCCCGGCGGCTGCGCCAGAAGGATGTCCCGGCCAAGCAGGTCTTCGAATCCACCATCATCTCCCTCTACAGCCCCCTTCGCGGAGCGGGGGTGACGACCTACGCGATCAACCTGGCGGCCTCGCTCCACAAGGAGACCGGCAAGCGGGTGATCCTGCTGGACATCAGCCAAACCGGGGACTCCGTCTGCCAGGCGCTGGGGGTGACCAAGTGCCCGATCCCGATGCGGCTGAAGGCCGTCGGGTTCGAGCAGGCCCGCGTGACCGCCGCCATCGTCCGGCATCCCGCGCTGGGATTCGACACCCTGAACATCGCCCACGACCCCAACGTCTCCTCCGATGTGACGCAGGTGACTCCCCTGCTCTCGTACCTGGCCAACCTGTACCACTTCGTGGTCGCCGACCTTCCCTGTGAGCTGGACCGCACGGTGTTCAAGGCGCTGGTGCAGGCCGATTTCATCCACCTGGTCTGCAACGGCAGCCGCACCCATCTGGAGGCGACTGCCAAGGTGCAGGAGGAACTCCAGCGGACGATCCAGCAGGCGGCCGCACGGGTCCGCGTGGTCGTCAACGAATCGGTCAAGGAGGTCCGCGAGGAGGAGCGGGCCGAGATCCTGCAGCACCGGATCTACGCGACCCTCCCCCAGGTGGAGGCCGCGCCCGCGCCCGGCCATCCGATCGCCCTGGCGCATCCGGAATGGGAGTATGCCCGCGCCATCCGGCGCATCGGGCGGGAGATCGGCGGGGTGCTGGTGGGGCTGGTCCTCGGCTCGGGGGCGGCGATGGGACTGGCCCACATCGGGGTCTTGAGGGTGATCGAACGGGAGAGGATCCCCATCGATGTGATCGCCGGCTCCTCCATCGGGGCCTTGATCGGATCCTTCTGGGCCGCGGGCCTTTCCTCGCACGACCTTGAGCGAATCGCCTCGGATTTCCATACCAAGGGCGCGCTGCTGAAGCTTGTGGATCCGCCCAGCTTCAAGTTCGGGATGCTCTCCGGCCAGCAGGTGAGCCGCATCCTCCACCGGCACCTGGGGGAGAAGACCTTCCGGGATCTCAAGCTGCCGGTCAAGGTGATGGCGTCCGACTACAGCCGGCGGGAGCTTGTGGTGCTGGACGAAGGCCCCGTGGCCCAGGCGGTCCGGGCCTCGGTCTCCATCCCGGCGATCTTCGTGCCGGTCCGGATGCGCGGGCGGTATCTGATCGACGGGGGCGTGCTGGCCCCCGTGCCGGTGGAGGTCTTGAACCGGATGGGCGTGCACAAGGTGATCGCCGTCAACACCCTGCCCAGCCCCGTGGACATCAACCGGCGGCACCAGGAGATCGCCGAGGAACGGGCGCGGCTCCGGCAGGAGGCCCGGGCGCGCGGATGGTGGCATGTGCTCAAGTTCCAGATCCGGCAGGGATGGTGGGACTGGCTGGACACCAACATCTTCGACGTCATCATGCACACGATGCAGGGGATGGAGTACGTGCTCGCCGAGGCGGCCTGCGCCCAGGCGGACGTCGTGCTGCATCCCACCATCCCGCGCGTGAACTGGTGGGAGTTTTACAGCGTGGACGGCCTCATCCGGCGGGGCGAGCAGGAGGCGGAAGCCCATCTGGATGAGATGAAGAAGCTGCTGCTGTCCGAATAGGAGAGCTTGTCCATGGCCATCTATCGGGTCGGCGTCATCGGGGCGGGGACGATGGGGGCGGGGATCGCGCAGCTCATCTCCGCCAGCGGAACCCCGGTCGTCCTCAAGGAGGTCAACGAGGAGTTCCTGCAGCGCGGGATGAATACGATCCGCAAGGTCTACGAGGGGCGGGTCGCCAAGAAGCGGATGACTCCCGAGGAGATGGAACAGAAGCTCAAGCTCATCACCCCCACGACCTCCTACGATCCCCTGAAAGATGCGGACCTCGTCATCGAAGCGGTCCCGGAGCTGGTCAAGCTCAAGCTGGAGATCTTCCGGGCGCTGGACTCCGCCTGCCCGCCCGGCACCATCCTTGCCAGCAACACCTCCGCCCTTTCCATCTCGGCGCTCGCCTCGGCCACCCGCCGGCCGGACAAGGTGATCGGGATGCATTTCTTCTACCCGGCGTATGTGATGAAGCTGGTGGAGGTGATCCCCGGCCTGGAGACGAGCGACGAGACGGTCGAGGCGGTGACCGCCCTGGCCGAATCCCTTCGGAAGCTGCCGGTCAAGGTCAAGGAATGCCCCGGCTTCCTGGTCAACCGCCTGCTCATGCCGTATCTCAACGAGGCGGTGCTGGCCCTGCAGGAGGGGGCCGCCTCCATCGCCGAGATGGATGAGGCGATGCGGGGCCAGGGCTGGCCGATGGGGCCCTTCACCCTGATCGACGCGCTGGGGCTGGACATCTGCGCGGAGGCGGGCAAGGTGCTCTGGGCCGGGTATGGGGAGAGGATGAAGCCGGCGGAGCTGTGGGTCCGCATGCTGGAGCTGAAGCGGCTCGGCCGGAAGAACGGCAAGGGATTCTACGATTACACCGGGGCGGGGCCCACGGATCCGGGCAAGCCGGACCCGGGCCTCGAGAAGGAGATCGAGGCCCTGCGCGCAAAGCTGGGAAGGCCCCGCACGCGATTCAGCGCCGAACGGCTCATGACGCTCATCATCAATGAGGCGGTGCTGGCGCTGCAGGAGGGAATCACCTCCGCCAGCGAGATCGAGATTGCCGTGATGGCGGGGCTCGGCTACCCGGCGTCCAAGGGCGGGCTCCTGCACGCCGCCGATGCGATGGGGATCGACGTCCTCGTGGAGGCGCTGGACCGAATGACCCAGGAGCTGGGGTTCCGGTTCCACCCGGCGCATCGGCTGCGCACGATGGCTCACGCCGGCCACCTGGGTGTCAAGACGAAGCGGGGATTCTTTAACTACTAGGTGCCAGGTACACTTCAAGCACTTCAAGGAGGCGCGAATGTCGGATTATCAATACCTCGGGGTTTCCACGGAAGAGAAGGTCTCTGTGCTGACCATCAGCAACCCCCCAGCGAATCTCCTGTCGTCGGCGGTGCTCATGGAGCTGAACGACTTCCTGGAGCGGATCGCTCAGGACGCCGGCGTCAAGGTCCTGATCCTGACCGGAGCGGGGAGTTTCTTCATCGTCGGCGCCGACATCAAGGAGATCTCGGATCTCAATGGCAAGGCCGTCGGAACGGAGGCCTCCTCCCTGGGGCAGATGGTGATCGGAAAGCTCGAGCGGCTCCCCATCCCCACCATCGCCGCCATCAACGGCCACTGCCTCGGAGGAGGCAATGAGCTCGTCATGGCCTGCACGATCCGGATCGCGTCCGAGCGGGCCCGGTTCGGCCAGCCGGAGATCAACCTGGGGATCCTGCCCGGCTTTGGCGGAACCCAGCGGCTGCCGCGGCTGGTGGGGCTGTCCCGCGCGCTGGAGCTCATGCTGACCGGAGACATGATCAACGCCAAGGCCGCGGAGGCGATGGGGCTCATCAGCCGGGCGGTGCCGGAGGAGGATCTCCTGAAGCAGGCGATGGGCCTGGCCAAGAAGATCGCCGGGAAGAGCCGGCCGGCCGTGCAGCGGATCCTCCGCCTGGCGCGCGAGGGACTCGGGCTTCCGCTGGACCAGGGGCTCCGGCTCGAGTCGGAGCTCTTCGGAGAGCTGTGCGAGACCCACGACATGCGGGAGGGGTTGGCCTCCTTCCTGGAGAAGCGCCAGCCGAAATTCGAGGACCGTTAGGTTGCGGGACTGGACCACCCTCCCGGAGATGCTGGCGGCGCAGGCCGCCCGGTATCAGGACCGTCCCGCCCTCTGGGCGAAGCGGGCCGGCGCCTACCGCAGCATCTCGTGGAAGGAGCTCCGGAGCCAGGTGGAGGAGGCCGCCCTGGGGCTGTTGGATCTCGGGCTGGATCCGGGCGATCGGGCGGCCATCCTCTCGGAGAACCGGCCGGAATGGGCGATCGCGGATCTGGCGATCCTCTCAGCCGGCGGCGCCACCGTCCCCATCTACACGAGCCTGACCTCCTCGGAGATCGAGTACATCCTCCGCCACTCGGGCTCCAGGATCCTGTTCGTTTCCTCGACGGAGCTCATGGGCAAGGTCCTCGCATTCCAGGAGACGCTGGGATTGAAGCTCATCCTGATGGATGCCCCCTTCCGGGTTTCCGGCCCGCGGGTCTGGTGGTTCGGGGAGCTCCTCGGCCTGGGCCGGACGTCGGCATCGCAGCGCCGCCAGGAGCTTGCCCGCAGGGCCGAGGGCCTTCGCCCGGAGGATCTGGCCTCGATCATCTACACCTCCGGCACCACCGGCCCGCCCAAGGGGGTCATGCTGACGCACGCGAACTTCCTGAGCAACTGCCGGGCGGTCGGCCAGATCCTGCCCCTCGGGGAATCGGACCGCACCCTCTCCTTCCTGCCCCTCTCCCACGTCTTCGAGCGGATGGCGGGCTACTACTTCGTCCTCTCCGTGGGGGGCCAGATCGCCTACGCCGAGAACCTGGACAGCGTCCCCCGCAACCTTCTGGAGGTGCACCCCACCATCATCACGGGGGTGCCCCGCTTCTACGAGAAGATGCATGAGCGGATCCAGGAGGTGATCCGTTCCGCTCCCGCCCTGCGCAGGCGCATCTTCGCGTGGGCGCTCCGGGTCGGGCAGGAGCGGGCGCAGTGTGAGCTCTCCGGCGGGCCGATCCGCCGGAATCTTGCGCTCCAGCATCGGATCGCGGATCGGCTGGTCTTCTCCAAGCTCCGCGCGGGCCTGGGTGGTCAGCTCCGGTTCGGCGTCTCCGGCGGGGCCCCCCTCCCGAAATGGATCGGGGAGTTCTTCCATGCGGCCGGCATCCTGATCCTCGAGGGCTATGGCCTCACGGAAACCTCTCCCGTCATCTCGGTCAACCGGCCGGATCGTTTCCGCTTCGGGACCGTGGGCCTGCCCGTCCCGGGTGTGGAGGTGCGGCTGGCCGACGACGGGGAGATCCTCACCCGCGGGCCGCACGTGATGCGCGGCTATTTTGAGAATCCCGCTGCGACGGCGGAAGCGATTGACCCGGAGGGGTGGTTCCACACCGGGGACGTCGGGATGTTGAGCCCCGAGGGCTTCCTCGCGATCACCGACCGGAAGAAGGATCTCCTCAAGACCTCCGGCGGGAAGATGATCGCCCCCCAGAATCTGGAGGCGATGCTCAAGTCCGATCCCTGGGTGGCCGACGCCGTGGTGGTCGGGGACCGCCGGAAGTTTGTGACGGCCCTCGTGGTCCCGAACTTCGAGAAGCTGGGCGCCTACGCCCGGAGGCACTCGATCTCCTCCGCCAGCCCCGCGGACCTCGTGGGCAAGCCGGAGATCGTCTCCGCCTTCTGGGACCGCCTGCGCCGGGTGAACGAGAAGCTCGCCTCCTTTGAGCAGATCAAGAAGGTGACGCTCCTCGCCGAGCCGTTCACGATCGCCGGCGGGACGCTCACCCCGACCTTGAAGGTCAAGCGCCGCGTCATCGCCGAGCGGTACGCCGCCGAGATCGAGGCGATGTATCAGGAATAGCGCGGCGGCAGAGCTGTGCTAGAATGTTCGGCTATGGCCGGCGTTGCGGGTCTAACCACCCCGACGGAAAGCAGCCTCGTCTGCCCGGACGGAGTCCGGCTCTTCTATCGTTTCTGGCGAGCCGCCCAGCCGCGGGCGGCCTGTCTCATCGCCCATGGAATCGCTGAGCACAGCGGGCGATACCATCACCTGGCCCAGGCCCTCCTGGAGATCGGCTTCTCCGTATGGGCTCCGGACCACCGGGGACACGGACGCTCCGAGGGACGCCGCGGGGATTGCGAGACGCTCGACCAGCTCGTGGAGGACCTCGCACGGGTGGCGGAGCTTGCCAGAACCCAGCAGCCGAGGTTGCCCCAGGTTTTGGTCGGTCACAGCCTGGGAGGCCTGATCGCACTCGCCTACGCGGTCCGTCATCCTGAAACCCTTCGCGCCGTCGCCGCCTCCGCCCCGGCCCTGAAGCTCGCCCATCCGCTCCCCCCCCTCAAGGTCAAGGCGATCACCGCGCTCTCCCGTGTGGCTCCCCTGCTCGCCCTGAACAACGGCGTCAACCCCGCCACCCTCTCGCATGACGCCCGCGTGGTGGAGGCGTACCGGCACGACCCGCTTGTCCACCGGGTGATCACCACCCGCTGCGCGGTGGCCCTCGACCGGGCCATGCAGGAATCTCCCCGCTGGGCCGGGCAGCTTAAAGTCCCCTGCCTCATCCTCCAGGGCGGTGCCGATGAGATCTGCGACGCGCAGGCCGTGGCCTCCTTCGCCCGCTCGGCGCCGGATGGGATCGTCACCTTCCGGCGGTACGAGGGGCTCTACCACGAGCTGTTCAACGAGCCGGAAAAGGGCCGGGTGATCGCAGATCTGTGCGAATGGTTCCGGCAGGTGCTGCGGCCGCAATGAGGCTCTGGCGCGGGCGCTCGGTTCCCGCGGTCCCCGCCCCGGCCGGGCTCTTCGCTGCGGCCGTGCTGCTTGCCGTGCCCGCATTGCTGGCCTCGTGCGCCACGATCTACAACCCGGCCACCGGGCGGACGGAGACGGTCCTCAACACGCCGACGGAGATCGCCCTCGGCAACATCGCGAAGGCGCAGATGGGGCTTTCCTCCCTCAAGATGGGCAAGGTGGATCCGGCCGAGTTCGACCGGGTGCAGAGGATCGGTCAGGCCCTCGCCAAGGAGAGCGACCGGAAGGACGTGCCGTACCGGTTCGGCGTGATTCGGGACGAGGATCTGAACGCCTTCGCGCTGCCGGGAGGGACGATCTACGTCTATTCCGGCCTTCTGGAAAAGGCGTCGGAGGACGAACTGGCCGCCGTGCTCGGCCATGAGATCGGCCATGTGGCCGCGCGGCATGCGGCCAAGCACCTCCAGGCCGACCTCGGTTTCATGCTGCTGCTGCAGATCGCCGGCGCCGCAGGGGCGGACCCGCAGTCCGCGCAGGTGGGCGAATCTCTCTACGACCTCTTCCGCAGGGGCTACAGCCGCTCCGACGAGCTCCAGGCGGACCGCCTGGGCCTGCGTTACACGATGCGGGCCGGGTATAACCCGGACGGCATGGTGAGCTTCTTCGAGAAGCTCCTGGAGGAACACAAGGAGAGCGCGCTGGACAAGCTGGAGGTCTGGAAGAGAACGCACCCTCTGGCCAGCGACCGGATCGTTCAGGCGAAGAAGGAGCTGGAGCGGCTGAGGGAGGGGGCTGCCTTCTGCCCGGAGTGCGGGCGCGGCTATCCGCCGAAGAAGAGGTTCTGCGCGGCGGACGGCACCCCGCTGAAGAAAAAGAAGGTCCGGCCGTGAAACGACCGCTCGGTCTGCGAGAAGCCTGTTCACCCGCCCCCACCCCCAGCCGGCGAAGCCGCACAGCGGATCGGCGGGCCGCCGCTTTCCCCGGCGCGGGGCAAGAGGTGCCGGCGTGATCCGGTTCCTCGCCATTTGGGGGGTGTTTCTGGCGGCACTCATCCTGTTCGTGGTCTCCCGGGAGGAGCGCCTCGCGACGCAGGGAAAGGTTCCCCTGGGCAGACTCCGGCGGCTGTGGATGCGGCCCGAGCGCCGGGGCGCCCCGCGCTACCGCGTGAACTGGCAGGTCCGCTACCTGCGCCTCGAATCCGACCCTCCTCTGGCGGCGCGGACCCGCGATGTCAGCCAGACCGGCGCGGGGATGGTGGTCGAGGAGCGGCTTCCGGCGGGATCATTCCTGCAGGTGCAGCTCGTCCTCCCGGACTCACCCGATCCGGTGACGGTGACCGCCCGCGTCGCCTGGTCGAAGGAGATGCCCGCGCAGGACTCCACCCCGGGCGCCTCCCGTTCCTTCTTCATCGGCGTTCAGTTCCAGAACCTCTCGGCGGCTGCGGCCAGGCGGATCGGCCGGGCCCTGAGAACCGGCATCCTCATTCCGCCCGAGATGCCGACGGAGACCGAGGCGCGGGCGCGCCGTTACGCCCTGGCCCGGAGGAGCCTGTGGCTCGTTGACCTCGGGCTGGGAATGGGAATCCTCGCGGCGGCGCTGGCCACCGGCATTGCCCAAAGCTTGAGCGGCTGGGTGACCGCCCAGGTCCAGGGCTGGCCGCTGCAGGTGGCGGTTTATCTCGCCATCCTGGGAACGCTGGGAGCCCTCCTTTTCTTCCCTCTCGACTGGTTCCGCGGATTCTTCCTCGAGCACCGCTTTGGGCTGTCCACCCAGCGCTTCGGGGCCTGGCTCGTGGATCACGCCAAGGGCCTGGCCCTTTCAGGGCTGTTGGGGCTTATCTTCGCGGAGGGCTTAAGCGCCCTTCTGCATCTGACCCCGCGCCATTGGTGGATCTGGACGGCTCTTTTCTGGATGGCCTTGACGACGATCCTGACGCGCGCGGCCCCCCTGTGGCTCATTCCCCTTTTCTACCGGCAGCGCCCCATTGAGGATCCCTCCCTGCGGCGGCGGCTGGAGGAGCTGCTGGAGCGCTGCCGGACGCCGGTCCGGGGCATCTTCGAGGTGAACCTAAGCCGCACCACCCGCAAGGCCAATGCCTGCCTGTGTGGGCTGGGCCGCAGCCGGCGGGTGCTGGTGAGCGACACGCTCCTCTCCGCGTATCCGGCGGAGGAGGTGGAGGTGGTCCTGGCGCATGAGCTGGGCCACCATCGCCGGCGCCACATCGCGATCCTGCTCGGGACAGGCACCCTGGCCATGGGGTTGAGCTTGCTCGGAGTTCACCTGGCCCTGCGGGCCGCCATGAAACCGCTCGGCCTGGGGTCGTTGCAGGACCCGGCCGCCCTTCTGGTGATCGGCCTGGGGCTGGCCGTCACCCAGCTGTTCCTCATGCCGGTCACGCACGGCCTCTCGCGGCGCCTGGAGGCCCAGGCGGACCGCTTCGCCCTGGAGAAGACCCGCAACCCGCAGGCCTTCATCGCCACAATGCGCCGGCTGGCGCAGCAGAACCTGGCCGAGGTCTCGCCTCCCCGATGGGTGGAGTGGCTCTTCTACGATCATCCCTCGATCGCGCGGAGGATCGCGATGGCGGAACAGTTCGGGGGCCCCTGACGGTGGCCGACTGCCTCTTCTGCAAGATCGCCTCCAAGGAGATCCCGGCGAAGCTCGCCTATGAGGACCCGGAAATGCTGGCCTTTCACGACATCCGCCCTCAGGCGCCGGTCCATCTGCAGGTGATCCCCAAGCGGCACATCGCCCGCGTTTCCGAGCTGGCCGCGGAGGATGCCGCCCTCATGGGGAGGATGGTCCTCGTGGCCAATCGGCTGGCGAAGGAGCTCAAGGTTTCCGAGCCGGGCTACCGGCTGGTGGTCAACTGCAACCCCGGCGCGGGACAGTCCGTCTACCACCTGCACCTTCACCTTCTGGGCGGGCGGCCCCTCGGGTGGCCACCAGGATGACGCACGACGTGGTGGTGATCGGCGCCGGTCCGGCGGGGAACATCTGCGCGTACCTGACCGCGAAGGCGGGGCTGTCCACCCTCGTGCTGGAGGAGCATGAGGCGGCGGGGTTGTCCGTCAACTGCACCGGCATCATCGGGGTCGAGGCGTTCCGGCGGCTCAACCTGCCCACCGAGCCGATCTTGAGCTCGTTGCAGGCGATCACCTTCTACGCCCCCTCCGGACATTCCTTCCGGTACGACCCCGGCCAGCCGCTGGCGCACGTGGTCAGCCGCCTCCGGTTCGATCAGGCGCTGGCGGATCTGGCCTCTTCCGAAGGAGCCCGGTTCCGCTACGGTCACCATGCGCGCCTGCTCCGCGTGGACTCCGAGGCCGTGGAGATCCGCCAGCAGGAAGAGGATTCTGAGCCTGTCGAAGCCAAGGTCGCTGTCATCGCCGCCGGCTTCGGATCGAACCTTCCCGCTCAGGTGGGACTCTCCGGCCCGCGGGAGATTGTCTACGGTGCCCAGGCGGAAGTGGAGATGGATGGCCTGAAGGACGTCGAGATCTACCTCGGCCGGGAAGTGGCCCCTGAGGCATTCGCCTGGGTGGTACCCCTCCAGGCGGGCCGTGCGCGCGTGGGTCTGGTGGCAAGCCGGGAAGCCCCACGATACTTCCGCGCGCTCCTGGAACATCCCCGCGTCGGCCCGCGCCTGCGCACCCAGGAACCGAAGATGCTCTTGAGCCCTGTCCCCACCCAGCCGATCCAGCGCAGTTATGCCGATCGGATCCTCGTCGTGGGAGAGGCCGCCGGCCAGGTGAAAACCACGACGCAGGGGGGGATCTACTACGGGATGCTGTGCGCGGCCATGGCGGCTGAGACGATTCAGGCAGCCGCCCAAAAAGGTGACTTCCGCGGGCAGGTACTGGAACAGTACGAGCAGGCGTGGACCCGGGCCATCTCCCAGGAGCTCAAGATGGGGCTTTCCTTAAGGCAGCTCTTCGCGCGGCTCAATGACTCCCAGATTGACGCCCTGGTGGAACTGGGAACGCGGGATGATATCATAAGTCTCGTCAAACGCTTGGCGCAGTTCGACTGGCACCGGGACTTGATCCAGACCTCCCTGAAGCTGCCGGCCTTGCAGGAGGTCGTTCGAGGAGGGCTCTGGTAGCGATGTTCGAACGCTGGTTCGGCCGCGGCTACAAATACGAGAACACCCGCCAGTACCTGCGTCTTCCTGCGTCCTGGCCGATCAAATGCGAGCCGCAGACGGCGGCGGACTCCACCCACATCGTCTCCACCAAGGATGTGGGGGCGGGCGGGGTCGCCGTGGAGGTGCAGCAGATGGTTCCGGTCGGAAGCCGCATCCGGATCGAAATCCACGTCCCCCCTTTGAACCGCTCCATCCAAGCCGATGGCCAGGTGGTCCGATGCCTGCCCAGATCCGATGGCCGTTTCCAGCTCGGCATCCGGTTCCAACGGATCGATCCTCAGGATCAGGCTGCTCTCAACGACGCCATTGAGAAGCGCGTGCCCCGCCGACACGCCAGCCGCAAACGGAGCCACTGGTGGCGCAAGGTCTCCTGAGCCCCACAGGGCCTCGGGCTGCGCGGGTGGTTTCCCTGTGCGCGATCGTCATTCTGTCCTGGGCATTCGATCCCGCATGGGCCTACGAGGTCACGAGGCCCGTGGTGCCCTCGGATGTGGACCTTCTGCGCCGCCCGGTCCCCGAATCGGAGAGTCTGGCGGGTTTCTTCAAGGAAAGGGTCGTCCTTGCCGTCGGCTTTGATGAGGTCCTCGATGACAACGTCTTCCTCCGGGACAACAACAAACAGGAAGATTTCATCAGCTACCTCGAGAGTCAGATCCTGTTCGCGGATCCTCGGGGGGCCTTGCTCTATGGCGTCGCCTACGAGGTGAACGCCTTCCGCTACCACAAGAGAAATCAGAATGCCATCAACCACGACCTGAAGGTCTTCCTCGACGTCGAGACCGCGGGCCGATCCGAATATCACGCCGAGTACAAGCTGGAAACCCAGAACTCCCTTCTCTTGGGCCCCGCGGGAATCGACATCTTGAGACGAAACAGCGACTTCCAGCAAACCGTCGAGCACCTCTGGACCGGCCGCATGAGATACGCTATGAACGAGACGAACGCCCTCGTTCCGCAGATCGACTATTCCCTCTTCGATGACCAGTCCCAAAGCGATGCAGCCACCGACCGGAGGATCCTGAATGCCATCCTGGACTTGGATCACGATCTCAAACCCGAATGGGTCCTCTTCGGCGGCTACCGATTCCGCGACGCAGTCTTTCCCGGTAGTCCGCTGAAGGACTCGCAGGGCCACGGCCTGCGTCTCGGGACCCGGTACGAGCTGACCGAGATCATCAAATTGAACCTGGTCTCCACGTTGGAACATCAGGAGTGGGAGAGCGGCCAGCAGGACAACAGCTTGAATCTCGAGCTCATCGCCCTCTATCAGCTCGGGCCTCGAACGGAGATAACCCTGACGTACACGGATAGGAACATCCCTTCCTTTACTGCGAACCGCCTGCAGTTTCGAAGCATCCAGCCTTTGCTGGGTGTCGAGTATGAACTATCGCCTCTGACCAAGTTAAAGGCGGAAGCGGTATATGAAAAACAACGGTCCGGTGGTGCGGATGTCCTCAGCGGCAACGCCGCAACGACCACCATCTCTCGGCGGTACGGCTTGAGATTCGGTCTGGACTGGCAGTTTCGGGAAAACGGTCACTTCACGTTGGACTATTCCTTCAGCCGTTCCAAGAGCAGCGACTACACACATCACCTATGGGGGTTCGGCATTGAAGTGGAGCTTTAGGATCACGCTGCTTCTTCTCCTGTGCCTCTGCGTCGCGGGCTGCCAGGCGACCACAGCCGAGAAACAGCGCCAGAGACAGCTTGAGATGGAAATCGCTGACCAGATCCAGAACGAGGCTCGGATCCGGCAGGAACAGAAAAAGGCCGCGGCCGCCCGCCTCGCTGCTGAGAAGAAGGCCCAGCTTGAAGCCGAACGTGCCCGCAAGGCTGCCGAGGCAGAGCGCCTGAAGGAAGACGAAGTCCGCCGGAAGGAGGAAGCGCGCAGGAAGGCCGAGCAGGAACGCCTGGCCAAGCAACGCGCCGAGCAGCAGCG
>CAYJQV010000035.1:0-1920 GCA_964372395.1 uncultured Planctomycetia bacterium
GGGCTGAATGAGCCGGCGCGGGCGCGGACAGGCGGATGGGGCGTGCCTCCCGGCTTCGTTGGAGTGGTCGGATCGGATCCTGATCGAGGGCCTTCGGGCATCGGCGCGCATTGGGGTGACGGAGGCGGAGCGCCGGCGGCGCCAGAGAGTGGAGATCGATCTGGAGCTGGCTCTGGATTTGCGCAGGGCGGGGCGGCAGGACCGGGTCGAGGCGACGTTGGATTATACGGCGGCGGCCCGGCTGGCGCGTGCGCTCGTCGAGGACCGGCCGCACCGTCTGGTGGAGGCGGCGGCGGAGGCGATCGCGCAGGCGCTCCTAAGGCGGTTCCGGCCTCGTCAGGTCCGGGTTCGGATCCGGAAATTCTCGGTGCCGGGGAGCCGGAACGTCGGGGTGGAGGTCATCCGGCCGGCTGCGGCTCGCCGAACGAGGCGAAGGAGGTCGAGGTTTCCCAGAAGCGGACCTGCGAGATGGGGAATCCTTGGGCGCGGGCCTGTTCAAAGATGAGCCGCGCCAGCGTCTCGGCGGTCGGGTTGGCCTCCAGGGTGACAAACGGCTCCCGCAGGCGGGCAAGCTCCGGGATGGCTGGATCGTCCCGGTGGAGAAGGAGCTTGTGGTCCCATGCGGTGTCGATCCAGCCCTGGAGCTTCTGTTTGACCTCATTGAAGTCGACGACCATGCCGCGGGGATCGAGGGCGGCGCTGGACAGCTCAATCTCCACCTTGGCGTTGTGGCCGTGCAGGTGGCGGCATTTTCCCTCATAGCGGAGGAGGCGGTGTCCATAGCAGAAATGGATCACCTTGGTGACCTTGAACACGGGTTGATCTTATGACGGCGGTCCTGAAAGATCAAGCGGCGGCGGCCGGCGGAAGCCCCGCCACGCGCCCCGGCGCAGCGAGGGCGGTCGCCGTGCTCACCAGCGGCGGCGTGGAGAGCGCAGGGATGCTCTGCGAGGCGCTGCAGAGGTACGAGCGGGTTTACCCGATCTATGTCCGCAAGGGCTTCATCTGGGAGAAGACGGAGCTGTACTGGCTGCGGAAGCTCCTCGCCGCCCTGGCGACAGACGGGCTGGCGCCGCTCACGGTGCTGGACGTGCCGGTCCGGGAGATCTACGAGCACCACTGGAGTCTGGGGAAGCGCCGTGTGCCGGGCAGGAAGGCGCCGGACCGGGCCGTCTACCTGCCGGGGCGGAACCTGATCCTCCTCTCCCTCGGAGGGCTTTTCTGCAGTCTGAAGCGGGTGCCGGCCCTCTGGATCGGGATCCTCAAGGGCAACCCCTTCCATGACGCGCGGTCGGGCTTCATCCGCCAGGTGGAATCGCTCCTTCACGAGGGGATGGGAACGCCGGTGCGGATTGCCTCCCCGCTGGGGGAGCTGAGCAAGTCCGAGGTGGTGCGCCGGTACCGGGCGGTCCCGTGGAAGGCGACCTTTTCGTGTCTCAAGCCGGTCGGACGAAGGCACTGCGGCGTGTGCCAGAAGTGCGCGGAGCGGATGGCCGGATTTCGAGGCGCGGGGATCCCGGATCCCACGCCCTATGCGCGCTGAGACAGCGCCGCCGGGATGATCTACCGCGGCGGGGTCGGGCAGTGGTCCTGGGTGCTCCACCGTGTGACCGGCGTCGGTGTGCTCCTCTTCCTCCTCTTCCACATCCTTGACACATCCCTCATCGTGCTGGGCCCGGAGCTGTACAACCGGGTGATCGCAATCTACCGTTGGCCCCTCTTCGGGCTGGCGGAGATCGGGCTGTTCGCCGCCGTCCTGTTTCATGCCCTCAACGGAATCCGGATCACGATTGTCGATTTCCGGCCGGCGATGACCCGATACCACAAGGCCCTGTTCGCCGCGGTCGTCGTCCTTTTCCTTGGCGTCTTCGTTCCGGTGGCCGGGATCATGCTGGGCCACATCCTCCATGCAAGCGGATA
>CAYJQV010000035.1:2020-4876 GCA_964372395.1 uncultured Planctomycetia bacterium
GACCCCAGGGGGTCTGACCCCGATCGGCAGCCGGGAGAGGCCGGCAGGCGGGTTCGAGCTTTACGCCTGGCTGTTCATGCGGCTGTCGGGTATCGCCCTGCTCTTTCTCGCCCTCGGGCACCTTTTCATCATGCACGTCTTCAACAGCGTCCACACCATTGACTACCTCTTCGTGGCCGGCCGCTACGCGCGCTCGTTCTGGAGGGCGTACGACCTGGCGATGCTCTGGCTGGCGATGCTGCATGGGTTAAACGGCATCCGCACGCTGATCGACGATTATGTAAAACCTCCCGCCCGGGGGATCGCGGTTAAGGGGTTGTACATTCTCGGGACCTCTTTTCTTATTCTGGGCACTTGGGTGATCATCGCTTTCCAACCTAGTGGGGTCAGACCCCTTGGGGTCTGACCCCATGGGATTTTGCTCGACTTTGTGACGATGGCCGCGCACCAGTTCGATGCGGTGATCGTGGGAGCCGGCGGGGCGGGGCTCATGGCGGCGCTGCAGGCGACGCGGGAGGCGGGGGGGACAGTCCCCGGGATTGCGGTTCTCTCGAAGCTGTACCCCACCCGTTCCCACACCGGCACGGCGCAGGGCGGCATCGGCGCCGCGCTGGGCAACCTGGAGGAGGACCGCTGGGAATGGCACATGTTCGACACGGTCAAGGGATCCGATTACCTCGCCGATCAGGATGCGGTGGAGATCATGTGCCGGGAGGCGGTGGACACCGTCTATGAGCTGGAGCACATGGGCCTGCCCTTTTCCCGCACGCCGGATGGGAAGATCGCGCAGAGGCCTTTCGGGGGTCACACCCGCGAGTTCGGGAAGGAGCCGGTGCGCCGGTCCTGCTACGCCGCGGACCGGACCGGCCAGATGATCCTGCAGACCCTCTACCAGCAGTGCATCAAGCAGGGGGTGACCTTCTTCGATGAGTTCCACGTGGTGGATCTTCTCCTGCATGCGGGAGCGGTCTGCGGTGTGGTGGCCGTGGAGATCGCCACCGGCGAGCTTCACACCTTCCACGCCAAGGCGGTCCTCTTCGCCACCGGCGGCTCCGGCCGGATGTACAAGATCACCTCCAACGCGCTCACCCTGACCGGCGACGGGATGGCCGTCGCCTGCCGCCGCGGGATCCCGCTCGAGGACATGGAGTTTTTCCAGTTCCATCCCACCGGCATCTACAAGATGGGGATCCTCATCACAGAGGGGGCGCGCGGGGAGGGCGGCATCCTGCGCAACGGCAGCGGCGAGCGGTTCATGGAGCGGTACGCCCCCGGCCTGAAGGATCTGGCCCCGCGGGACATGGTCTCCCGCGCCATGTACAGGGAGATCCGCGAGGGACGCGGGATTGGCGGGAAGGATTACCTGCATCTGGACCTGACGCACCTCGACCCGAAGGTGATCCGTTCGAAGCTGCCCGACATCACCGATTTTGTGGAGACCTACCTGGGCATCGACCCGGTGAAGCTGCCGATCCCGGTCCAGCCGACCGCCCACTACGCGATGGGCGGGATCCCGACGAATGCCGATGCGGAGGTGGTCGTGGACGAGGCAGGCACGGTTCTGCCGGGCCTCTACGCGGCGGGCGAGTGCGCCTGCGTCTCCGTGCACGGGGCGAACCGGCTTGGAACCAATTCGCTGGTGGACATCATCGTTTTCGGGCGCCGCGGCGGGAAGGCGCTGGGGCAGTTCGTGAAGAAGGCGGGCTGGCCGGCGCTGTCCGCCGATCCGGCGGGGCGGGCGAGGGATCGGATCGGGCGCCTGCTCGCCTCGGAGGGCAAGGAGTCGGCGGCGGCCATTCGCCAGGAGCTGCAGGAGGAGATGATGGACAAGGCCTCCGTCTTCCGGACGGAATCGGCTCTGAAGGGCATGCTGGATACCCTCCGCGGGCTGGAGGACCGCTTCTCCCGGGTTCGCCTCCAGGATCACGGCAGGCGGTTCAACATGGAGCTCCTGGAGGCGATCGAGCTGGAGGGGCTGCTCTTCCTGTCGAGGATCACGGTGACCTGCGCGCTGGCGAGGCAGGAATCGCGGGGGGCCCACTTCCGTGAAGATTTTCCGCAGCGGGACGACGGGCGCTGGCTGAAGCACACCCTGGCGTTCGCCGGCGACGGTCGGGTGGAGTTAAGATACAAGCCGGTGACGGTGACAAGATTCCAACCGCAGGAGAGGAGGTACTGATGAAAGCGGCGTTTCGCATCCTCCGTTTCAATCCCGAGGCCGATCCCAGGCCGCACTGGGAGAGCTACCCGGTGGAGGTGGAGCCGACGGACCGGGTGCTGGACGGGCTGGAGGCGATCAAGGGCCGGCTCGACGGCACGCTCAGCTACCGCCGCTCCTGCGCGCACGGCATCTGCGGTTCCGATGCCATGCTGATCAACGGCCGGAACCGGCTCGCCTGCAAGATCCTGGTGAAATCGGTGAAGCAGCCGATCTCGTTGGAGCCGATGCGCGGATTCCGGGTTCTCAAGGACCTGGTGGTGGACATGGAGGGCTTCTTCTCCAAGTACCGCTCCGTCCGGCCGTATCTCATTGAGAAGGGGGCGCCGCCGGAGAGGGAGCGCCTCCAGTCGCCCGAACAGCGGGAGCGTTTCGATGACACGACCAAGTGCATCCTGTGCGGGGCCTGCACCACGAGCTGCCCCTCCTTCTGGTCAAACCCCGATTACGTCGGCCCGGCCGCCATCGTGCAGGCGCACCGGTTCCTCTTCGACAGCCGGGATGAAGGGAAGGAGGAGCGGCTCAAGGTGCTGAGCGCCCGGGACGGCGTCTGGCGCTGCCGGACGATCTTCAACTGCGTCGAGGCGTGCCCGCGGGGGATCAACGTGACCCGCGCGATCGGCGAGGTGAAGCGGGCC
>CAYJQV010000035.1:4976-16818 GCA_964372395.1 uncultured Planctomycetia bacterium
CTGCCCTGCTTGCGGCAGGCGCCTTTACAACCGCTCGTGCAAGTGGTGGTGCCCTCTCTGCGGTTACCACGAGTCCTGCGCCGATGGATAAGCGGCGCTCTCCGTACCTCAAGCATCTCTACGTCTGCGTGAATCAGCGGGATCCCGGAAAGAGTTGCTGCGCGGCCGGCGGCGGGGAGGCGATTCTGGAGAAGCTCAAGGCCGCTGTGAAGGAACGGGGCCTCAAGGGCAGGGCAAGGGTCTCCCGGTCCGGCTGCATGGATCTCTGCGCGCAGGGGCCGAATGTGATGGTCTACCCGGACCACCAATGGTACTCCCATGTCGGCCTCGGGGATGTCGATGAGATCATCCGGGAACAGCTGACCCCGCTTGTGGAGACTGCTTCGGCCCCTTCGGGGCCTCGCAATGACGGAGGTGTCCGGGCATTTCTGTTTGATGTGGGCAACGTCCTGTTCCGGTTTGACCACATGCGGGCGGCGGCGCAGATCACGAACGGCACGCAGGCCTCGCCGCAGGCGCTCTTCCAGCTCTTCTTCGAATCCCCGCTGGTGGTGGATCACGATGAGGGGAGGATCTCCACGGAGGAGTTCTTCGTCCGCCTGAGAAGGGAGATCGGTTTGAACCTCCCCTACGGGCGCTTCCTGGAGGTCTGGAATGACATCTTCACGGAGGACCGGCAGATGACCGCGCTGGCGGGGCGCCTCGCGGAGCGGTATCCCTGCTACCTCATCTCGAACACCAACCCGGCCCACTTCGGGTTCCTCCGGGCCCGGTTCCCGATCCTGGACCGGTTCCGGGGTTCGGTCCTTTCGTACGAGGTTGGGCACCTCAAACCGCATCCGGCCATCTACCGCCGGGCCCTGGAGCTGGCTGGCCTTCCGGCAGGGGAGATCCTGTACGTGGATGACCGCGCTGATCTCATTGAGGCGGCGCGCGCACTCGGATTCCAGGTCCATCGCTTCGAAGACGCGGATCGCCTCCGGGGGGAGCTCACGGAACGAGGGCTCCTCGGCTGACCTCCGGCCTGCTCCCGGCCCCGTCCAGGGCGGCGCTGCCCCGTTTCCCGGGGTGGTGGGCGGCGCTGGGACCGGGGATCGTGTGGCTTGCCCTCGCGCAGGGCAGCGGGGAGCTCATCTGGTGGCCGTACCTCATCGCGAAGTACGGGCTGACCTTCCTTGTCCTTCTCGTTCCGGCCTGCCTGCTTCAGTTTCCGCTGAACTACCACATCGGTTGCTACACCCTGGCGAGCGGGGAAAGCATCTTCCAGGGGTTCATCCGGCTCAACCGCTGGTTCGCCCTGTTCCTATGGATCCTGATGTCGATCGGATTCGCCTGGTTCGGGGCCTTCGCCTCAGCGGGAGGAACGGCGCTGGCGGCCCTGACCGGATTCCCGGGCGGTTGGCCTGTCCGGGACCAGACGCTCTTCTGGGGATACCTCTCGATGGGGTTCTTTCTGGCGGCCCTGCTCTCCTCCCGTGTGATGTACAGGGCCGTCGAGCGGACCATGCTGGTCGTGGCGATCCTCACCCTGGCGGGCCTGGTCTGGGCCTGCTCGCATCCGTCGGTGCAGGCCGTGGTGCCGGCGTTCCTGAGGGGGTTGACCTGGCCCGTCCTGCCGATGGCGCGGCCCTGGGAGGCCCAGGATGCGACAAAGCTCCTGACCGCGATCACCTTTGCGGGGCTGGGCGGATTCTGGACGCTCTTCTACTCGTACTGGCTCAGGGAAAAGGGAGCGGGGATGGCGGGACACGTCGGGCGCATCACGAGCCCCTTGACCGGACGGCCGGAGCGGATCCCATTGAGCGGGGTGGTTCCGGAGGAATCGCCGGATCTTGCGGGCGGCTGGAGGAGGTGGAGGCGGTTTCTGCTCGTGGACAGCTCGGTGGGCATCGTCGGGAACATCCTCACCACCCTGATGACCTGTCTGTTGGCCTATGCGTTGCTCCATCCGGAAGGGCTCCTGCCGGAGAGGTACGAGCTGGCGGTGGTGCAGAGCCGGTTCTTCGAGCTGCAGTGGGGGCGCTGGGGCGGCTGGCTCTTCCTGCTGGTGGCAGCGGCGTTCCTCGCCGACACCTGGCTGGCGACGGTGGACGGGGTCAGCCGCGTCAACACCGACATCGTCTTGAGCTACTTTCCGGCTGCGCGGCGGATCTCAGCCCGCGGGTGGTATCTGGCCTGGGTGGGGTGGCTGACCGGCGTCACCGCCCTGACCATGCGGTGGAGCGAGCCGGGTCCGCTGATCCTGCTCTCTGCGGTGATCGGATTCGCGGGAACGGTCCTCTTCACCGGCGCGCTGTTCGGCCTGAGCTACCGGGTTCTGCCGCGGCTCGTCCCGCGGGCGATCCTTCCGGGGAAGCTGGCTGCGGGGTGCCTGGCTGTTTCGTATGTGAGCTACCTGATCCTGGCGGTCGCGTACCTCTGCGCGCGGTTCGCGGTTTAGAGCGGGCTCCTAGTAGCGCTCGATCTGAAGCAGGAGGGCGTGGCTGAGGAAGTCGCGGGAGGAGATCGCCCGCATGGCGGCCGCCCGCCGGCGCCGGAAGGCAAAGGGGCTCGCCCCGATGCGCGAGGCCGCGGCCTCTTCGGTGTAGAAGCAGAGGTAATAGAGCTCGACCGTCTCGCGCAGCGGCGGTGGAACCTGCCGCACGGCCTGATAGACCCGGTGGTGATGGCAGGGGTTCAGAAACTGGTAAGGCACGCACCGGAGATACGAGTAGCCGGTGAGCTTCCTCTGGAGAGGATCCGCGGGATTCTCCAGGGCCAGGTAGCGGCTGCTCACCGCTGCCCAGAGGGTCTGCCGGAGGTACCGCTCGAATCCGCCCTGGGGCGTTTCCTCTGAGTAGGCGATGAGTCTTTCCTTGAAGACCGCGTAAACCAGCCGTTCGAAATCCTTCTCCGTGAAGAGGCGGTAGTCGCCGCGGCAGTATGACTTCTCTTCAGGGCTCCGCGCGATGAAGCGGCACCCCTGCGAGGAGGCCAGATGATCCCAGCAGGTGAGAAGCCAGCCCAGGGCGGGCTGGAATTCCGCGGCCAGGGTCCCGTAGGCCTGTCCGAAGGCGGCCGGCTGCCCGCCCAGGCGCGCGCGCCGGGCCTGGCGGAGGAGCGTCGGGAGGGAATTCCTGCCCCTGCGGAGTGAGGCCGGCGGGGTGGGGCGCCGCCCCGCCCTGGGCCAGTCCATCTCCAGGGGCGGGGCTTCCTCGATCCAGAGCGGGTACTCGGCGAGCTGAACCATTGCACGACTATACCACAAGCGCGCTGGCCGGGCGCACCGCGCGGGACGCATTGCCGGACTTTTCCGGAATTTGGTGTGCCGGAATTTGGTGTTGAAAGTTTGCAGAATAAGAGATAACCTTTACGTATGCTCCCGAGCACCCGCCCGTCTCTTCGTGGGATTTCTCGTTCTCCGTTAAGTATCTTCCCATCAGCCCTCGCCCTCTTCTTTGGTTTTCTTCTCGTCTGCCCCGCATGGGCGGCGCCTCCCTCTGCCGGGACCATTACCCCCTCTTCAGGCGCCTCCCAGCCCGATGCGGGGGTCACCTTCACGGCAACCTACCGCGATGCCGACGGCTGGAGGAACCTGCAGGAGGTGCGTCTGCTGATCAACCGCTCCACCTCTGCCGCCGGAGCGGTCTACCTGCGGTACGTCCGCAGCAGCAACCGGCTGTACCTCCTGAACGACCGTGGAACTTCTTGGCTGGGCGGATTCGCGCCGGGCAGTGCGCGCATCCTTGAAAATCGGCAGGGGCGTTTGGATGTCGCCGGCACCACGGTCAGCGGTTCGGGTCAGACGTTGACCGTCACCTGGCGGATCAGTTTCAAGCCAGCGTTTGCCGGCCGTCAATACACCGCTTATCTGTGGGCGAACGACAATTCCCGAAATACAGGATTCGTGGCCAAAGGGAACTGGACAGTGGATGCCACGCCACCTGCTGTGCCTGTTGTCTCGGACGACGGCGCTTACTCCACTGCGGCTGGCCGGCTCCACGCGGCCTGGACCGCCTCGGACGCGGAATCGGGCGTTGCGGAGTATCAATACGCGGTCGGAACCACATCCGGCGGCACGCAGCTGGTCGGTTGGACTTCCGCCGGCGTACTGACCGAGGTGACCCGAACGGGCCTTTCCCTCACCGATGGCACCGCTTACTACGTCAGCGTGAAGGCCAGGAACGGCGCCGGGCTTTGGTCCAGCGTCGGTTCCTCCGACGGCATCATCGTTGATACCACACCTCCCTCTATTCCCGTTGTGAGCGACGGCGGAGCTTTTACGAGCTCCACAACTTCTCTGAGCGCGAGCTGGACGAGTTCGGATCCCCACACCGGCATTGCCGCGCACCGCTATCGAATTACCCGTGACAGCCCGTCTGGACCCGCTGTGGTCGATTGGACTCCAACAGGAACCTCCACGACCGTTAACCGCACAGGATTGGCGCTCTCCAGCGGTGTGACCTATTACTTCGGTGTCCAGGCGCAAAACGCCGCCGGCTCCTGGTCTGCCGTGGGGGCCAGCGACGGCATCACCGTCCGAGACACAACACCTCCCTCTGTCCCCGTGGTCACCGATGACGGGCTTTACAGCACGTTCCCCGACCGCCTCCATGCCGCCTGGTCCAGCTCCGATCCGGAGTCCGGCATCGCCGAGTACCGGTACCAAATCTATTGGGCAGACAGGACGGGGGTGTTCGTCATCGTGGACTGGACCTCTGCGGGCACTGCGACGGAGGTGACCCACGATGGACTTGTCCTGACCGGCGGCAAGACGTACCGCTTTGTTGTGGAGGCCCGCAACGGGCAGGGTCTTTGGTCACAGGCGGGGTTTTCCGACGGCATCAAGGTGGATTTCACGGCACCTCCTCGCCCGAGCGTGACGGATGACGGTGTTTATACGTCCAGTCGTACTCAGCTTCATGCCAAGTGGACGACGAGCGACTTTGAGTCCGGCATTGCGGAATATCACTATGCGATCGGGACGACGCCGGAGGATTCCGACGTGGTGGGCTGGACTTCTGCTGGGGTCGTAGGCCGGACAACAGGGACAGAGGTCACCCACACCGGGCTTTCCTTGAGCGACGGCGTCAAATACTACTTTGCCGTGAAGGCGCTCAACCATGCGGGTCTGTGGTCCGAGGTGGCCGTTTCCAACGGGATCACCGTGGATGCCTCCGCGCCGGATGCTCCTGTTGTGACGGATGATGGAAAGACTACACCCCACGTCCGTTCCTTTCATGCCCTGTGGAGCGGCGGCGATCCTCACTCCGGCATCGTGGAGTATCAGTATCGGATCACGGAAGATTCTCCAGAAGGTGCGGTGGTGGTGGATTGGTCTTCTGCCGGCGCGGCAACCGAGGTGACTCGGCTGGGCCTTTCCTTGAGGAAGAACGGGCCCCTCTATTACCTTTCGGTCAAGGCGCGCAACGGTTCCGGCCTCTGGAGCCCGATTGGGGCGAGTGATGGGATCCAGGTGGTCAACGAGGCGCCCGTGCTGGAGCCGATCGGAGACAAGCTGATTCGCGTTCTTCCGCCTCCCGCCCAACCCCTCTCGGAGCCGTCCGGAGGAGACTCCATTCTGCAGGGCCAGACGTTGGCGACGACAGCGGATCCCACGGGAAAGGAGCCGCCCTTGCTCTTCGTGAAGGTTTCCCCGGAAACTGCACCCCGGATGGAAGCGGTGGTTGAGTCTGGAAAGCGCCTGCGCCAGAGGGGCAGTCCGGCCCATCTGCGGCGGATCTTGCAAGAGGGAAAGAAGCGCGGACTCACTCTGGAGGAGCTGTGTTGCCGCCACCAGGTGAGCCAGGCCAAGCCGCTGTTTGTGCAGTCCAAGAAGGCGGCCGGATCGTTGCTCGAGCAGATTTTCCGCTTGGATCTCGCCTGCCATCAGGAAGAGATTGCTTCGGCGATAGAAGAGTTTACCCGTCATCCGCAGGTTCTTTACTGTGAACCCAGAATGAAGGTGAAGCTTTTCCAGACGCCGGATGACCCCTACCTGAGCTCCTCGGGATCGTGGGGCCAACTCTATCCGGACCTCTGGGGCCTGAAGAGGATCCAGGCGGAGCCGGCTTGGGACGTCACGGCCGGGTCATCGGATATCGTCGTGGCGGTGGTAGACACCGGCATCGACCCCAACCACCCGGACCTCTTTCCGAATCTTTGGAGCAATCCGGGTGAGGTGCCCGGCAACGGCCTGGATGACGACCGCAACGGCTACGTGGACGACACCTGGGGCTGGGATTTCGTCTCCTGGGATGACGGCACGGAGGATCCGGACCCGGCCGATGGCCACGGCCATGGAACCCACGTCGCCGGCACGATTGCCGCCGTGGGCAACAACGGCCAGGGGATCATCGGGGTGGCTTGGAAATGCCGGGTGATGGCGCTGAAGGGCCTCAGTGACGAAGGAAGCGGTTCCTCGGATGATTTGGCCCGCGCCATTGTGTATGCGGCGGATAATCGTGCGCGCGTCATCAACATGAGCTGGGGAGGTGAGGGCCGGTCGCAGCTGCTCGAGGACGTGATCCGGTACGCCCACGGCAAGGATGTGGCTCTGGTGGCCGCGGCGGGCAATTCCAATGAAGACGCCAGTGGGTTCATGCCGGCGGGCATCCGCGAGGTGATCACCGTAGCCGCTTCGGACCCGTCGGACCACCGCGCCTCTTTTTCCAACTGGGGGACCAAGATTGATGTCGCGGCACCCGGCGGGGGAAGCACGGATCCCGCCGATGGACGCAGGAGATACGTCAACATCCTTTCCTGCCGTGCGCGAGGCACGGATATGTATGGGGACGGTTCGACTCTCCTGGGCGGAGAATACATCCGCGCCCGCGGGACCAGCATGGCGGCGCCCCACGCCGCCGGCCTGTGCGCGTTGATCCTTTCCCGTCACCCGGAGTTCACGAGCGAAGAGGTCCGCGGGGTCCTCCGCACCTCGGCGGACGACATCACCGATCCTCTCAATGATGGGACAAGCTTTCCCGGACCCGACATCTACACGGGGGCGGGGCGCATCAACGCCGCGCGTGCGGTCCGGGTGGACTCGGTTCCCGTGGCGCTCATCACCACGCCGCAGGAGTGGATGTCCGTGGCCGAACCGCTGGAGATCGTGGGGCAGGCGCACGCTGCCCAAGGATTTCTGCGCTACCGGCTGGAGGAGGGGACAGGGTTGAATCCGTCGTCCTGGCGCCTCTTGCGGGAGTCCACCACGCCGGTGCGCAACGGAGTTCTCGGCATCTGGGACCCGCGTGGCGGGGCGGTGGGGCCCCACCTCATCCGGCTGACGGTGTGGGTGATGGATCTGCCGCAAGGCAGAGAGACCACGGTCCCGGTCCAGGTGATGCCGCCCATGCTGCCTGGCTGGCCCAAGCCGCTGTCTCAGTTCACGGCGGACTTCTACAGCTCTCCCGGAGATGTCGCGATTGTGGACATGGACGAGGATGGTCAACCAGAGGTGCTTACCCGGGACGGCCGGCGCTTTGATCTGCAGGGACAGTTGCTGAGCCGGCCGGCGTTCTCCGGAGGAGTTGATCTCGTTGAGGATCTGACCGGTGATGGACGGCAGGACCTGCTGTTGTCCATCGGGGGGGACCGGTGGTCACCTCGGAAGGATTTCGCCTTGGTGGATACTGACGGGCTCATTCAACCCGGTTGGCCACTCTCTTTTCCCGATCGGACCCTGGGCGGGATGTTCTTCTGGAAGACCGCGGTGGAGGTGGGTGATGCAGACGGAGACGGTCTTCCGGAACTGGCTTTCGGTGCGACCTGGGCTTCCGGTCGGACGTATTCGGCTTATCAGTCCGTCGTTTACGTCCTCAAGAGCGACGGAACCGCGCTTCCCGGCTGGCCAAAGCAGATTTCAGGATCCATTCTCAACGACGTGCTGACATGGGTGGACTTTGGCGGCGACGGCAGGGACGAATTGGTGGTCGGCTTCGACCGAAGCGATTCCGACCGAATCTTTCAGCAACTGGAATTTTATTCCGGGGATGGGACTTTGCTGGCCACGTGGGATCGCCCCCCCACAGCCAACAGCAGCTTGTCCAACTTGGCCGGCGTGGATCTGGACGCCGACGGTGATGAGGAGCTGGTGGGTCCAACAGGGTACGGGGCAATCTTTGCGTGGGGCGGGCCCGGCGTACTCCTCCCCGGCTGGCCGGTCGGTGAGGGGTTCCTCCGAGCCAACCATGTATCCTTAAACCAGGTATCCCTAGCCGATCTGGACGGCGACGGAGCGCTGGAGCTTCTTGCCCCAGGTGGTCCCGAGTTAACAGAGATTGGGGCTTGGCGGTCGGACGGAACTTCGGCTTCGGGGTGGCCGGCTCCCGCAACAGGGCTGTCGGGTGCGATCTGGTGGGGGACCGCCCATGCGCGTGCGGTGGATCTGGACGGGGATCGGCTGTTCGAGGTTCTGGTTTCACCGCAGCCAGGCAGCGGTGGAGGCAGTTATTCCACCGCGCTCATCGCGCTGCGGAATGATGGAACAGTGCTGCCCGGCTGGCCAGTGGATCTCAAACGCTGGGGATCGCAGCAGATTGATTCCAAGCCGATCTTCCTTGACCAGGACGGCGACGGGCAGATGGAGGTGGCTGTGCTTGACGCGATGCCCTACTACAGCGCCCGCAGCAGGAGCCGGCTTTGGATCCTGGGGGCTGACGGCCAGTCCAAACCCGGCTGGCCGATCGGCGCCCGCGCGTTCATGGGCATCCCCCACGCGGGAGATCTGGATGGAAACGGAGACGTGGAGGTGATGCTCCGGGCAGTGCCCATCTCGACAGAATTCTGGGTTCCTACTTTACCCCCTGAACTGTGGGCTTTCGACCTTCAGCGGGCCGGCCTGCCGGGCCCGCCCTCGGATCCGGTTACGGTCCCCAGGAAAACCGTCGTTGGGGATAGGTACCCTTACGGGGTGACGCGGGTCTATCCCCGTCCTCTCGTGAACGGGGAAAAGGGGTACCTGGAGATCCGCCTGAGAGCTGGGGATGCCAACCGGGATCGCCTCATATTCTCGGCCCAGGGACTTCCACAGGGGGCGGTTTTTAGGCCGTACGAGGGGCTCTTCTTCTGGAAACCTTCCACCCATCAGGCGGGGACGTACCAGGTCACCTTCGCCGTCACGGACGGCGAAGTCACCGACAGCGAGATGATCACGATCTCTGTCCAAACTGACAATCGCGCTCCTCAGATGGCGCCTCTTCCGGCGGAGATCACGCTCAATGAGGCGGATCTCCTGGACTTCACGCTGGAGGCCACGGACCCCGATGGCGACACGCTCCAGTTTGTAGGTCGAGGGTTGCCGCGCGGTGCCAGCGTGGATCGGCGAACCGGCCGGTTGACGTGGCGGCCAGACTACACGCAGGCCGGAGAGTACCTCTTCTCGGTTGCCGCCACGGACGGGAGCCTGGAGGACCGCCGCAGCATGCGGGTGGCGGTGAGCAACGTGAATCGCGCTCCCGTGCTCGCGCTCCCTGGCCCAGTGACGATGAAGGAGGGAGAGATTCTGGAGTTTCTGCTGAACGCTGTGGAGCCCGATGGTCAGGCGATCCTCTTCAGCGTGTCTGGTCTGCCCCCAGGAGCCACCCTCGTGCCGGAGACGGGGCTGTTTTCCTGGCAGCCCACCTTTGCGCAGGCCGGCAGTTACGGCCCCATCCGGATCACGGCCAGTGACGGTACGTTTTCGGACACGGAGACCCTCGCCGTCACGGTGCAGGACGCCCAGCCGTGGACGACGCCGCCGATCGGCCCGGTCCTGAACGCCATGCCGTCCTCGACGAACGTGACGGCCCTGACCCTGAGCGGGACCAAGCCGGCGTACACCTCCGTATGGATCAACGGGACGGAGGTCGTTGCGCGGAATCGCCTGACCACCTGGACGGCCAGCGTGTCCCTGTCGGAGGGAAACAACGTGCTTTCCATCCAAGCCAGGGATGTGGCCGACCTCACCAGCTTCACCGTCCAGGAGACGGTCCTGCTGGACACCGTCGCCCCGGCGTTGACCATCACGGCGCCGTCTCCGGGACAGGTGATCTTCCTCACGGGGGACTCAGGAGGCGGAGGATGATCGCACGCCTCTGCTGTCATCTGCTGACGCATCCTCGGGCTGCGTTGCGAATTCTCCGGGAAACTGTCCCTTCGGGCCGGGCGCTGATGGGTTTCCTCGGAGCGGTCGGGTTGCTGCGGGGATTCCTGGAGGCGATCTGGCTCTATGCCATGGCCAGGCGCCCGGGGCTCTTGGAGCAGCTTCTCTTGGATCCCATGCGTTATCTCGTTGAAGGAGCCCTCTTCGTCGCCGCCAATGGGATGACGGCCTATCTGCGCTGGGCGATGTACGCCTTCTTTTTCCTGGCTATCGCGCGCTGGTTCGGCCGAAGAGTTCCGTTTGCTCAGATGGGGACGTTGACAGCGCTTCTCTTGGGGCTTTATGTCGTCCCGGTCCTCGTGAACACGCTGTACCTTTTCTGCCCGCTTCCGGTGTTCCAGTTCTCCGTATCGCAGGTCTACCAGCCCTTCATGGGGCTTGGCACGCTGGTTGCCTCGATCTGGTTCGCGTGGGTCGCATTCTGGATTTTCCGTGACGCCTGCGGATTGTCGAGGGCGGAATCGCTCCTGGGCGCTCTCTTCATCCCACTGCTGGACAAGGCCCTCTTCATCGGCGGAGCCGCCGTGGTGTTCCGGTGGCATTGGCTGACCTGGCTGCCGGTGACCACACGGATGGGACTGGTGACTTTGGGTTTCCTGGTTGCGGCTGCGCTGGCGATCCCACTCTTCCTTTGGTTCGGCCGGCGCCTCAGCCGACCGGAGGTGAGCCGGTGAGCCGGCGTGTCCGGAGCATCCGATCGGTGCTTCTCACGGCGATCAACCTTTTCCTGCTGGGTTTGCTCATCGCATGGGGAGCAGTCCGGCCGTTCGCGGCCGAGCCGGGCGACGACACCGTGCTGGCCGTTCCCGACTTCGCGCTGATCGTGGAGGGCAAGGCCGTGAAGGTCCGGATCCTCCGCCAGACGAGCAATTTTGCTCTCAATGCCCTGGGTCAGGTGCAGTTCGGACCGAACAATTTATCATCGGCAGCCGGGTTGGAGCTGGAGTTGACGGGCGAGGTGACGGTGACTCTGGCCAACTCGTCTACAGAAGTGCTCAGCGGCGCGATGGTGCAGTATGAAATTCCTCAGCTTGGGCTGCAGGGAACGCTCAGCGAGAGCTCGACCGGCCGATACACCGGCACGCTCACCACACGCGCGATCCTCAGTTCCGAACTCCCTCTGGATCAGGTGGATCCGGGGATCGCCTCCTGGCGAACCCGCTCTTTCCCAGTGTTCGTCAACAACCGCCTGGCGACCAGCTTCAGCTTCCTCGACTACCGGGCCAACACGGTTTTCAGCGAGGGCCATGCGCCGAGCACCTACGACCTTCCCGTGGATCTGCTGCTGCAGGGGCGGATCCTCACTGCATCCGGGGCGCCGGTTTCCGGCAAGACCTTGCAGGGACGGCTGGAGCTGCCGGATCAGGGCTACTCCGAAACTGTCCGGGTTTCCAGCGACAACCAGGGCAAGGTGGAATACAGCCGGCACGAAACGGTCCAGGTGAAGGTGAAAGGAGGCACGCTTCAAACGCTCTCCAGCCCGCTCCAGCTCGGCCGGCTCTCAAGGCAGATTACTGTGGTGGGTCTGGATGGCGTGTCGCGGGAGTACAAACTGCCCCTGTCGCTCAACGCGGATGATCCGCCGATTCTTTTCTGGTGGGGGGAGCTGGGCCAGAAGACCCGCACGTTTGTTTCAGATCTGCTGAAACGGATGTTTGGCCGGCCGGATTCGCCGGAGAGCATCGCGGGGGTGGACCCGATTGATCTGACGGTCGGCAACGT
>CAYJQV010000036.1:0-7046 GCA_964372395.1 uncultured Planctomycetia bacterium
GGCTAGTTGGGAAATCCTCGGATCCAGCCCGATCGTCTCGCCGAGTTTCTGGACGCCGTAGAAGGCAAGCTCGCCAGCCAGGGTGGGGGCGAGGCTGGTTCGGAAAGTCTGCCCCAGGCCTTCCAGGCCTCGAGCCATGACAGGCTTGCCCAACTTGTCCACCATTCCCTTGCCGGTGAGGGGGTCGATCTTCTGGACGCCGACGGTGAGGGAGTTGGTGATGGCACCCACGCCGATGCCGGCGAGGGAGGCCAGTTGGGGATCCAGGCTGGCTTTGGCCAAGCCGAGCTGGGTGCCGGCGATGGCGGTGGAGGTGAGGCCGCCGGCGATCGCCGATTTAAGGAATCCGGTGGAACCGGCAGCGGCTGTGGTGGAGGCGCTCGCTCCGGCGCCGGCGGCGGGGATGCCGGCGATGAATCCGCCGGCGAAGGCGCCGGCGAGGGAGGCGATGGTGGAGTTGACGCCGAGGGCTTCGAGCCCCTTGGAGACGCCGATGTTGAGGGCGGTGGTGAGGGCGAACTGGGTGAGGCTGCTTAGACCGATGGCGGTAGCGATTCCCTGGCCGATCAGGCCGAGGCCGCCTAAGATGTTGCCGGCGAAGATGGCGCCGAAGCCCTGGCCGATGGTTCCGAAACCGGAGAAGAGGGAACCGAATCCACCGAAGAAGGAGCCGATGGAACTGAAGGCGGTGCCGATGGCGGAGAAGATGGCGGAGAGGAGGGAACCGAGACCGACGAGGAGGGTGGAGATAGCGCCAACGACAGCGCCGATGGCGACGGTGATGCCGGAGGCGATCCAGGCGAGCGCGGCGAAGATAAGCGGGAAGAAGGAGCCGGTGATGCGTTGGGATTCGGCGTCGGTGAGGACCTGCCAGGGGCGTGGCGGGGCGCGGGGGGTGAGGACAACCCCCTTCCAGACGCGCTGGAACTGTTGGCTTGACATGGTGAGGGTCTGGCCGGTGGGGCCCTGGTTGGGCTCCCGGTAGGTGACGGTTCCGTCGGCGGCGATGGAGGTCACGAGGATGTAGTGGTTGCCGTTGACGTGCGCGATGGCCGGGCCGGCGGAGAGGAGGGTGGGCAAGTCCGAAAAAGCAACCTGAGCGGCGGTGGCGGAAGCACCGTGGAGGCGGGCCAGATGGCCGAGCGCGAAGAGGGAGATTTCCAGGTCGGCGTTGGATTGGACCTTGGGGTTCAGGACTCCGGTCAGGATGTCGGTGAGGGTCGCTTCAACGGCGAGGGTGATGAAATCAGGGACAGTCCCTTGAGGGGACAGTCCCTGCAGATATTCCTGGAGGGCCAGGAAGGCGGAGTGGCCGAAATGAAGGGACCGGGAATTGAGCCAGGCGAGGATGCGCTGAACGTCGCTGGAGGAGAGGGAAACGACTTCCGCCGGAGAGAGGCCGAGCGAAGAGATCATTTCAGGGACAATCCCCTGCGGGGACAGTCCCTGCGCGTAATTGGTCAGCCAGGCGGTGACCTGCTGCTTGATCGCGGCGACTTGGGTTGCGCGGGCGGAGTAATCGGGCAAGGTCCGGATTCGCTGCGTGAGGTCGGTGAGATCCACCGCGGCGGTGGGATCCGAACCGTAGCGGTCGTACAGGCGTTGGATCTCCTCCTGGAACTCCTGATCTGAAGGATCCCGCCCGATGGTGTAGCGGTACGCGGAGATGACGATGGAAGAGATCTCCTGCCGGAGGATCTGCTGATAGAACTCGGCCGACCGGGTCTCGATCTCAGAGACCGCCTTGGCCGATTCGGTCTCGATCTGCTGGCGGACGGATTCCACTTGGGATTCCAGATTGCCCAGGGCCTGGGCGTACTGCGCTTCAAGGCTGTTCTGGGCGTCTCGCACCTGGTTCATGGCGCCGCGGATCTGGTCCATCGCCTCGTTCTTCTCGCGCCTGCCCCTCCTTCCGCGCGCCCGGGTGTTCTCCAGGTCGTTGAGCTGACTCTGCAGAGTCGAGAGCTGGCTGTTGAGCTGGCTGCGGCCGGAGGAGAACTGGGCCTGGACCTGATCGATGACGGCCCCGCGCTGGCGGGCCAGCTCTTCAAGCGCGCGGGAACGCCGCGCCGGGATGTCGGCCTTGAGTTGGGCGATCTGGTTGGTCAACTCCCGGCGCGCGGCGAGCAGGGCGATCTTGGTGAGTCGGCCGGCGGCATCGTAGTCGAAGGTGGTGGTGAGGTTGCCCTGTGGATCGTAGGTTCGCACCGGCCGGTTGTTCTCATAGAGGGTGACCAGGCCGTTGGCTTGTGTGCGGCTGAGGAGTTGGCCGGCGGCGTCGAATTCCTGCTCAACCACCGTCTCGGCGGAAAAGTTGGAGGCGATCACCGATCCGTCCGGAAGCGCCAACCGCGTGAGCCGGTGGGTCACGATCTGGTTTCCCTCGGGGTTCTTAAGGATGGAGAGGAGTTCCGGATCATTGCTGTGGAGGCTGGCGAGGCGGAGGATTTGGGACTCGGACAGGTCCCGGTCGTAGGAGATTTCGTACCGGGTGCCGTTGGGCTGCTGGAGGGCCGCCAGCCGGCCGGTGGAGTCGTAAGAACGGATCATGCCGGCGGAGTCGGTGACGTAGGTCAAGCCGCGGGAGCCGGAGCCGTCGCTGGAGCCGTACCGGTAGGTGAAAACGTCCCGCGGCTTGCCCTGATAGGTGACGGTGGCGCGGGAGAGGATGGGAGATTGGGTGCCAAAACCCTGAAGGGGTCTGACCCCGACCCCATTGGGGTCAGACCCCACTGGCTCCGGCTGGTGAAGGGTGAGGCGCCCCTCCTGCACCATCCGGCGCAGGGCGGCCCAGGAGTCCGGGATCCCGGCCCGCTCGAGCTCGTGGAGAATCCTGGCGGACGGCGCGCTGTCGGTTCCCAGACCTTCCGGCTCGTCCATAGAGTAGTAGGCGGCCAAATCCTGCAGGAGGGTGTTGTACCGGTCATCCTGCTCGAAGGAGAAGTTCCGCCGCCGGTAGACATTCCCCTGTCCGGAGTTGTACAGGGCGGCGCGCTCCTGCGCGGTGAGCAGGCGCCTCCAGATCCCGACCTCGTCGATCTGGCCGAACCAGGGGATCTCCGTTCTGCCGGCCTCGCGGGCGCCCAGGCCGAAGGGAGAGTTTCCGTCCCGGGGGCGGTGAGTGAAGGGGACAAGGTCCGGTGGAAGCTCATTCACCTGGATGCCGATCCGGCCGCGGCCATCGTACCAGGCGGTGAGGAAGTACCAGGTTCCGGTTTGGGGCGATCCCAGGCCTTCCGCGCGGGCGGTCACCACCTCGGAGCCATCGGGCGAGAGGCGGAACTCGAACCGGTCGGAGTTGCTGGAGTAGAGTAGCTCGTACTCCCGGTCGTTGGCAGCCGAGTCCCATTTGGAGAGGATGACCCGCTCCGCCTGCTTGTCGGCCAGGCGAACCCAGGCGCTGAGGGTGAAGGACGGGGCGTCTCCCATGCTGAGCGCGGGGGAATCGGGACGGCGCAGATGCGGGTGGCTCTTGTTGGGGTCGAAATCGGCCGCCTGGCCCCGCATGCCGGCCACGGCGCCGACCCCGTCGATGTTGGTGAGCGCGGAGCGGTTGGGGATCGCGTCCGCCGCATCGGTGCCGTCGGCCAGGGTGACCCCGCTGACCCGCCACACCCCTGGCTCCCGCTTCTCGTAGGTGATGAGGCTGTTGTGATCCAGCGGTTTGCGCGTCGCCGCCACGGCGGAGTGGATGCGCTGGTCCAGCGCGTCCGCCGGGGTCCAGGCCAGCCCGTTCTGTTGCTCGAGGCGCCGGAGCGCCTGAGGGTCCGCCGGCAGGAAAGGCGCGTCGAGGAGATGCGAGACGTCGGTGGCGTCCTTCCAGGCGGCGGGACCCTGCTCGAAATCGTAATAGGTGACCAGGCCGTCGGCGAGCGTGCCGGCGGAATCCTGCTCGAACCGATGGGTGGCGGGGTCGAACCGGTTGCCCGCGCCGTCGCGGTAGAGATCCAGGCGCTCCTGCTCGGAGAGCACCCTTCTCCAGACGGCGAATTCGTCCACCCGCCCGTCGAAGGGGCTCCCGGCCCCGGAGGAGAGGTAATCGCCGAAGATGAGCTCTCCGGCGGAATCGAAGCTTCCGGTTGGCATGGGGGCGCCGTCGAGCCGGGCGCTGTTGCTGATCTGCAGTTGTATCCACTGCTCGACCGGGTCGAACCAGGCGAGGATGTGGTACCAGGTGTTGAGTGCCGGCGAGCCCAGGGAATCGTGGGCGTGCGCGCGGGCCCAGCGGCCCTGGGAGTCCCGGATGACGAAGGCGAAACGGTCCGTGCCCCCTCCGTCATAGCGCAGGAGGTACTCGGTGCCGGAGGGGTCCCCCTTGTGGAAGATGACGCCCTCGGCCGGCTTGGACTCCAGATAGACCCAGGCGGAGAAGGTGAATCCCATCTCTCCCATGCTGAGGTCCGCGCTGTCGGCGGCGACGAGCCGCTGGCGCTCGGCGGCGGAGAAGCGGGCCGCCTGGCCGAGCTTGCCCTGCGCGGCGGCGACCCCGTTCACGTTGGCGAGCGGATCCGGATTCTGGCCCACGCCGGAAAGGGTCCTCCCATCCGGCAGGCGGAGCTGTGCGAGGGCGAAGTCGTACGGCCTCGGGCCGGTCCGCTGGAAGCGCAGCTGGGTTCCGTCCGCCAGGGTCCGGGATGCGCCGGCGGCGTGGACGGCCGGCTCCCGGTATCCCGCCGGATCTTGCGTGTACTCGTAGGTGGTGATCGCCCCGTCCGGGTCGGTCTGGGAGAGGAGCAGCCCGGCGCGGTACCGTTTGATCAGACCGGACTGGATCTCCCGGACGACGGTCACCTCCGCGCCGTCCGGCTCGAACTCGTAGGAGTAGTCGTAGAGCAAAGCCCAACTGGGGTCTGACCCCGCGGGGTCTGACCCCTTAAAGACCCGGCGGATCTTGTCGTAGGCGTACTCGGAACGGATCGGCGCCTCGGCCGGATCGGGGCTGGCGGCCACGGTGGAGGCAAGCCGGCCCTGCGGGTCGTAGGCATAGGAGATGACGGTGCCGTCCGGCTGGGTGAGGGTGGAGAGGCGTCCGTTCGCGTAAGCGAGCTGGGCGCCGTCGGCGCGGGTGGCCTGTTGCAGGATCCAATCGGAGGAGTAGGTGAGGCGGGTGAAAGACCCATTGGGGTCTGACCCCGCGGGGTCAGACCCCGTCGGATCAGGGCGAACGCTTGGGTCCAGGGTGGCGATCCAGTGGGGTGCAGCGTCTCCCTCGCGGTGGCTGCCGAGGCGAAGGGTGTAGATGAGGCCGCCGGCCAGGATCAGCTGGCTGGGCTGGCCGTCGGTGTAGAGGATCCGGGTTCCGTCAGGCAGATTGGCTCGTGTCGGTTTGCCATCCGCGTAGGTAACCTGCCGCCCATCCGGCAGGGTGACCACGCCGCTGACCAGACGGTTTTCCGAATCGTACACGCCGCCGGTGATTCGCGTGCCGTCCGGCAGTTCGACGGATTTCAATGCCCCTTCAGAAAAGTGCAGCACCGTCTGATCGGCGAAGGTCAGGCGGATAAGATTGCCGGCGGCGTCGTAGGTGCGGACGGTCTCGTCCCGAGCGACGGACAAGCCGGTGATCCGCCCGGCGATTTCCTCGAGGTGGAAGGCGGCGGGCAGATCGGCGGAATCGTTCGGGATCGGCTGACCGTCGGCCCCGACGCGCCGGGTCACATTGCCGTCGGCGTCAAAGAGCGTGCTTTGCTGCGATGTCGAGGCCAGGATGGCGGTGACCTCGCCCGAATCGTTCAGCCGATAGGCGTAGGCCGTCAACGTTCCATCCGCCGCGCGCACGGCTTCGATCCAGCCGTTGGGCGAATACCAGTAGACCGCTCCCAGCGGGGTTTTGCTCCAGACCGCTGCGCCGTTTTCCAGATAAGTGGTGGTTCCGTCGGGTGCCGCCAGCCAGCCGCCGGCGATCCGGCTCTCGGCGTTCAGAACAGGGGCGATCAGCCGGGTTCCATCCGCTGTGGTCACGAGGACCAGCCGTCCGTCCACGTAGGTGGCGATGGAGCCGTCAGCCAGGGTTTGGGTCAATCGTTGTCCAGCCGGCAGAGGGGGCGGGTCCGCCGGCTCCGGCAAGGTTCCGGTGCGGACGGCCTGCAGCCGGGCTCGGCTGGTATTGCCCACGGCATCCTCTGCCTGGGCAATCAGGTGGTGCGTCCCCCGGCCCAGCCGCCAGGATTCGGTGGAGATTGGCTGGCCGTCGGCCAGGATCGTGGCGGTGTAGAGTTCAGCGTGCGTCGATGGAGAAGAGTCCAGCGAGAGCGCCGGCGGGGTCGTATCCAGCGTGACAGTCCACAGGGCATCGGTGACGTTGCCGGCTGGGTCGGAGAACGAGCGGGTGAAAGCGTTCTCCCCCTCACTGAGCCGCAGCTGCTCCTGGCGGGCGACTCCGTCGAGGGTGTAGGCGAGGGTGTACTCCGGCTGGTTGGTGAGTGCGGGGGAGGTGAGAACGGCGGCTGGGGCGACGGTATCGAGCGTGATGGTCCAGGTGGCGTCGGAGGTATTGCCGGCCGGATCGGTGGCGCTTCGGGTGATCGTGTTGGCGCCCTCAGCAAGAGTCAACTCCTCGGATCGGTTGGCGCCGTCCACCGAGTAGGCCAGCGTGTAGGCCGGCCGATTGGTCAGCGCAGGGGATTGCAGGAGGAGTGCGGGCGGCACGGTATCGAGCGTGATGGTCCAGGTGGCGTCGGAGGTATTGCCGGCCGGATCGGTGGCGCTTCGGGTGATCGTGTTGGCGCCCTCAGCAAGAGTCAACTCCTCGGATCGGTTGGCGCCGTCCACCGAGTAGGCCAGCGTGTAGGCCGGCCGATTGGTCAGCGCAGGGGATTGCAGGAGGAGTGCGGGCGGCACGGTATCGAGCGTGATGGTCCAGGTGGCGTCGGAGGTATTGCCGGCCGGATCGGTGGCGCTTCGGGTGATCGTGTTGGCGCCCTCAGCAAGAGTCAACTCCTCGGATCGGTTGGCGCCGTCCACCGAGTAGGCCAGCGTGTAGGCCGGCCGATTGGTCAGCGCAGGGGATTGCAGGAGGAGTGCGGGCGGCACGGTATCGAGCGTGA
>CAYJQV010000036.1:7146-15836 GCA_964372395.1 uncultured Planctomycetia bacterium
TTGGTCAGCGCAGGGGATTGCAGGAGGAGTGCGGGCGGCACGGTATCGAGCGTGACGGTGTGAGAGAGCGGCGCGGACCAGTTTCCCGCGAGATCCTGGAATTGCACGAGGATGGAGTGGATTGCATCCTGATTGGGCAGAGTCACCGTTTTCGTGCCGCTGACCGCCTCCGACTCAGTCCAGGTTTGTCCGCCGTTGAGGGAGAAGCGCATCGCCGACAGCCCGCTGCCGGTGGTGCCATCGGCCGCCGCCGGATCCAGCGCGGTGAGGTTCAGGGTGATCTGCCGCTGGTTGGTGATCGCGGGTCCCGCCGCCGATCCGGTGGGAGGCAGGGTGTCCGGCGTGACCGGCCAGGAGCCTGTTTCCCAGAGGCCGCCGGGCGAATTGACGTTCACGGAGGCCGGCGGACCGGGGTAGGTCAGCGTGACAGCCGGCAGGTCCCGCGCCGCCCGGGCGGCCAGATCGGTGCGGTAAGGGTTGGCCGGCTGGGCCAACTGGTTCAGGACCGCCAGCGTTTCCCGGCCGGCGGGGGCGGGAGTTTCCACGGTGACTTGATTGATTTGAAGGGTGCCCCGCTGAACCCAGACATGCAGCCGGGGTTGCCAATCGGCGGTGGTCCAGGTATAGGCCGGCGTGGAAGGAGGGGTTTGGCCATCTCGCCAGACGGTGACCGCCGTTCCGGTGGGGGTGGCTCTGAACTTCACCCAGTACAAGGCATTCAATGAAACCTTGGACACCGGGGTCGCGCGCAGGGTAGTGCTGCTGCCGGCCCGGGTCCTCACGCGCAGCCGGCTGCCCTCGTGGTACAGCTCGATTCTGCGGTAAGCTCCGCTGGCGGTGGTCCCCTCCAGGGCCAGCAGGGCCCGGCTGTCGTTGGCGCTGACCATGAAGGGAAGGGTGATCGTGGTCTCTCCGCCCGCGCGGTTCCAGGTCCGGTTGAAAAGGGCGTTGACCGCGAGGTTGCTGCCGTTGCCGGCCAGGCGCAAGGAGCCGCGGGTGATGGAAACCCCGCTGGAGAGCGTGAAATCCCGCGCGGCGGCGGCATCAAACGGCTCAAAATACCGCCATCGGGGCGATGTCCCATCCAGAAACGTTTCCACCGTGCCGTCGGGCCGGCGGGTTTCCACGAGCTGGCCGCCGGCGTTGTAGGTTCGGGCCACCCCGCCAGGCGTCTGCGCGGTGACGGTGGCGAAGCCGCCCGAGGCGTTCGGCGTGTAAGTAAAGGAAGTGGTCTGCCCGTTCTGGGCGAGCGTGCGCAGCCAGCCGGCGTCGTAATTGAATGTCCGGCCGTCCGTTTGGAGCACGGAGGTCACGCGGCCGCCCGCGATCGTCTGCCGGGTCCCGTCCGGCAGGATCACATTGGCGGCCAAAACGTCACCCGCGGCGTCCATCTGGAGATTAGTGAGCAATGTGCCGTTGGCCAGCCGCAGCGTGGCGATTCGTCCCTCAGCAAACGTGGCTTTGTTGCCCGCGCTGTCCTGAGCCTCTGAAAAGGTAACGATGATCGTCCCGTCCGCCGCGGTCTGCGCGGTGTAGGTGTAGGTCACCCCGCCGGCGCTGACCGAGCTCAAAATCCCGTTGGAATAGGTGAAGATTTTTCCTTCCGGCGTGGTCTCGCGGGCGAGGCGTCCCTGCGCGTTGTATTCCTGCACAAGATTCCCGTTGGGCAGGCGCGTGGTTCGGGTGAATCCGGTGGCCGAGTAGCTGTAGTCGGTTCGGATCCCGTCGGGGGCCACTTCGTAATCCAGCCGGCCGTCGGGCCGGTAGACAGCCTCATTGCCGTCCACCGCCACCTGCCGGGCGAGTTGCCCGTTCCTGACCACCTGCAGGGTGCCGTCCGCCAGCAGCAGGGTGCCGTTCCGGATTTTCCGGTAGTCATCCAGGGTAGGGGACCAAAGGAGGTTGCCGGCGCTGTCGCGCGCGACCACCGCTTCCTGCCCCACAAACCGCGTTTGCAGCCCGGAGGGATGCGTGGTGATGAACCGCTGCTGGGCCTGTTCCAGCGCGGCGAGATAGGTCAGAAGGCTCTGATCAGCGCGCTGGAGCTTCCGGGCCTGCTCGGCCGAGACCCAGCCGCCTTCCTCCTCCTTCAGCCAGCCCGGCAGCTCCGGTGGACTGGCGCCGGCAACGGGAATGTGGATCAAGGTAAAGGTGATGGCGAGCAGGGCGCTCAAGGCCTTGAACCAGCCCTGGCGCGGGTTGGGCAGCTCGATCAGGCCGGCGGTTTTCCGCCGGAGAATCCAGGCGCTCGGGGATTGACGCATGGCGGCCTCCTTCCTTCTATTCGTTGAGTATAGTGCAAAATACGGAAATGTCAATAGTAAAAATTTCTCTCCCATATAGTGTCATATATGGAAGGGCCGGTTTTGGGGGGAGGCGGGCAGGCCGGCCGTGGTATACTCGGCCCCGATGAGGCCCGCCGATGAGCCCCGCTGAGGAAGCGCAGAGGATGCCCGGCGCCGCCGAGGCGCTGGAGGTGCTGGAGGCCGCCCGCGAGGCGAAGTGGGAGCGGCCGACGGTCGCGGGCCAGATCTTCCTCGGGCGGGTGCTCACCTCCCGGCTCTTCCCCTACGCGACGCAGCCCGAGGGGGACCGCCGCCTGGGCGACGCCTATCTGGCCAAGCTGGAATCCTTCCTGAAGGAGAAGGTCGATCCCGACGCCATCGACCGGACCCGGGAGATCCCTGCGGAGGTGATCCAGGGGCTGGTGCGGCTGGGCTGCTTCGGGATGAAGATCCCGAAGGAGTACGGCGGGCTGGGTCTGTCGCAGGTCAACTACAACCGGGCGATCGCGCTCATCGCCAGCCACTGCGGCTCCACGGCAGTCTGGCTCTCCGCCCACCAGTCGATCGGGGTGCCGCAGCCGCTGAAGATGTTCGGGACGGAGGAGCAGAAGAGGCGATACCTGCCGCGGCTGGCCGGCGGCGCCATCTCGGCCTTCGCCCTCACCGAGCCGGATGTCGGGTCCGATCCGGCGAAGATGTCCACCATGGCCGCCCCGGTGGATGGCGGATCGGCCTACCTGTTGAACGGGGAGAAGCTCTGGTGCACGAACGGGCCGGTGGCGGAGGTGATCGTGGTGATGGCGCAGACCCCGGAGCGGGTGATGGGGGGGAGGGCCCGCAAGCAGATCACCGCCTTCCTGGTGGAGCGGGGCTGGCCCGGGGTGGAGGTGGCGCACCGGTGCGACTTCATGGGGCTCAAGGGGATCCAGAACGGGCTGCTCCGCTTCAGGAACGTCCGGGTGCCGAAGGAGAACATCCTCTGGGGGCTGGGGCGGGGGCTGAAGCTGGCGCTCATGACCTTGAACACCGGGCGGCTCACCCTGCCGGCGGGGTCGATCGGCGGGACGAAGCGGTGCCTGCAGATCGCCCGGAAGTGGGCGCTGGAGCGGAAGCAGTGGGGCGGGCCGATCGGGGAGCACGAGGCGGTCGCCTCGAAGCTGGGGTGGATGGCGGCGCATCTCTTCGCCATGGAGGCGGTGACCTGGCTGGCCTCGGCCTGGGCGGACCGGGGCGATCTGGACATCCGGATCGAGGCGGCAATGGCGAAGCTCTTCTGCACCGAGGTCTCCTGGCAGATCGCGGATGAAACGCTTCAGATCCGGGGAGGGCGCGGGTACGAGACGGCGGATTCCCTGAAGGGGCGGGGGGAGGAGCCGGTTCCGGTGGAGCGGATCTTCCGGGATGCGCGGATCAACCGGATCATCGAGGGGACGAGCGAGATCATGCGGCTCTTTCTGGCGCGGGAGGCGCTGGATCCCCACATCCAGCTCGCGTTTGACATGATCCTGCCGAAATATCCCCTGCGGCACCGGCTGAAGGCGGCGGTCCGGGCGGGGGCCTTCTACGCCCTCTGGTACCCGCGGCAGTGGCTGCCGGTGCCGGGAGCCGGCGCGCCGGCTGGCCTGCCGGGACGGCTGCGCGGGCACTATGCCTTTGTCCGGGCGCAGAGCCGGCGGCTGGCCCGCGGGCTGTTCCACCAGATGATCCGGCATCAGCAGAGGCTGGAGAAGCGGCAGATGGTCCTCTTCCGCCTGGTGGATGTCGGCGTGGATCTCTTCGCCATGGGGGCCTCGATCTCCCGGGCGGCGCGGCTTGCCGGTGCGGGCAACGAGGATGGGCCGGGGCCGGTCGAGCTGGCCGATCTCTTCTGCCGGTTCGCGCGCCGGCGAGTCCTGGAAAACCTCAGCCGCCCGGACCGGGCCGAGGACCGGCAGAACTACCGCGTGGCCCAGAATCTGCTCCGGGGGGAATACGCTTGGCTGGAATCGGGAATCGTGCAGTGATAGAATAGAAGCCTTTCTTGAAGGAGGGGACTCCCCGATGGCAACAGAGACCGAAACGGCAACGAATGTCCTCGTCAGCACGTCCTGGATCCAGGACCATCTGAACGACCCCGGCGTCCGGATCGTGGAGGTGGATGTGGACACCAAGGCCTACTCCGAGGGACACATCCCCGGCGCTGCGGGGTGGGACTGGGGCAGGCAGCTCTGCGACACCGTCCGCCGGGACATCATCCCGCAGGCGCAGTTCGAGAAGCTCATGTCGGAGTCCGGGATCTCGAACGACACCACCGTCGTCCTCTACGGGGACAACAACAACTGGTTCGCCGCGTGGGCCTTCTGGCAGCTGAAGATCTACGGGCACAGGGACGTGCGCCTCATGGACGGCGGGCGGAAGAAATGGCTGGCGGAGTCGCGCGAGCTGACGCAGGATGTGCCGCGGTTCAAGACGACCCCCTACCGCGCGCAGAATCCCGATTTCTCGATCCGTGCGTTCCTGCCGCAGGTGCAGGAGGCCTCCGGCAAGAAGGCCGCGGATCTGGTGGATGTCCGATCCGCGCAGGAGTTCACCGGAGAGATCCTGGCTCCTCCGGGCCTGCCGGAGACCTGCCAGCGGGGCGGGCACGTGCCGGGGGCCAGGAACATCCCCTGGGCGAAGGCCTGCAACGAGGACGGGACGTTCAAGTCGGCGGAGGAGCTCAAGTCCCTGTACGGCGGGGCGGGGGTGACCGGCGCCAAGCCGGTCATCGCCTACTGCCGGATCGGGGAGCGCTCCAGCCACACCTGGTTCGTGCTGAAGTACCTGCTGGGCTACAGGGATGTCCGCAACTACGACGGCAGCTGGACGGAATGGGGGAACCTGGTCGCCGCCCCGGTGGAAAAACCATAAACCTGTTGGGGTCTGACCCCGCGGGGTCAGACCCCAACAGGTCTGGAAACTACGATGAGAGCCGAGGGATATCAAGAACGACAAGAGATCATCGCCAGCTGGCCGGTGAAGATCGTCTCCTACCGGCTGGGGACGAGGTATTTCGTTTCAATCCATAACGAGGAGCCGGGTGCGTGGATCGTCAAGGGAGAAGGAGCCACTCTTCCCGAGGCCGAGGCCAAGGCGCGCAAGGAAGCCGCTGAGGCACTGGCCAAGGTGAAACGTTCCCCACCGCCCACGGGCTGTAAGTCGGTTCCCGGCTTCTAATCGTGGGCGTTTGGCGCGCGGTGCTGGAAGGATTCGGACTCGCGCGCCGACTCTGGGTCGCCTTGGGCGCCTTCCTGGTGGTGTACGCCGGGACCGGCGCCCTGGCGACCCTTTTCATTCCTTTCGAGGTGGTGGAGGGCCAGATCCGGGTTCCGATGCCCGCGAGCATGGCTGAGGCGCTGAGCCGCCTGACCGTGGGGTTCGGGATCTATCTCATCGGCATCGGCTTCTCGCTCTACGTGCTGGGGGGCGTGTTCGGTGCGCTGCAGCGGCTGGTGCGGAAACAGCCGGTGGTTCGAGGCGAGCTGCGGGGGCTCTCCCGCCGGTGGTTCTGGGGGATGGTCCGCTGGGCGCTCGCCTTCTCCGCGATCACGTTTGGACTCGGGGGGGCGGTGGCCCTGATCATCGCCACCCTCGCAACGGCCGCGGGCGGGGCAGGGACGGCAGGCGCCATCATGCAAACCGCCTTTTCAGGCACCACGGTGGTCTCGGGGCTCTTCCTTATCTTCTCGCCGGTCGTCCTGGTGGAGCGGGTTTTGGGCGCCTGGGCCAGTCTGCGGGAATCGTGTCGGATCGTCGTGGCCAGGCCCGGAGCGACGATCGGAATTGTCCTGTGCGTCAGCACGGTCGGGGCGCTCCTGTACGGCCTGTGGCTGCCGGTGGCGGCGGTGGTGAACCAGATCCGGGCGGGGATGGGGATCGCCCCATTTGCGCCCGGAGCGCCGGTTTTCTTCTTCGGGCTCGTCCTCATGTTTCCCCAGGCGTTTCTCTCGGTTTATCTGCCGGCGGTTCTTCAGTCCTACTACCACGCCCGGATCAAGGCCGGCTGACGGCGGACAGAGGAGGCGGCGGATGGTGACAGCAGAGCAGGTTCGCGAAGCGCTGAAGGAGTGTTACGATCCGGAGATCCCGGTCAACATCGTGGATCTGGGACTCATCTACGACATCCAGGTCAATCCCCAGGATGAGGTGGTCGTCACCATGACGCTCACCACCCCGGGGTGCGGGATGGCGCACAACATCGCCCTCCAGGCCAAGGCGAAGGCGATGTCGGTCCCCGGCGTCAAGGACGCCAAGGTGACCGTGGTCTGGGACCCGCCCTGGGATCCCAGCAAGATGTCCGAGGAAGCGAGGAAGAAGCTCGGCATGGCGTAGTCTCAGGTTCATGGCAGGAGATCGCCGAGAGATCGTTGAATCGTCCCGCCGCATGAAGCCCGAAGAACGGCTCCTTCGGGAAACTGTGCAGGCAAGCGGCAGCAGGGAAGCGGCGTTACGGGATACGCCCGCCCGCGCCCGGCAGCATTATCAAGCGGGTATCCGTCGGTTGACATAGGCTCTAATTTCGACGAAAATGGAGTCTATGGAATACATACCGCGACTGCAAGAAGCCAAGATCCACCGAGCCGTCTCCCGGGGCAAGAGCGTCCTGCTCTTAGGGGCCCGCCAGACCGGAAAAACGACCCTGATCCAGCGTCTTCCAAGCGATGTGGCGATCTCGCTCGTCCGTCCCGATGTCCGGCAGCGGTATGAAAAGAATCCGGCTCTTCTCTCCGGAGAGGTGGAGGCGCTGGCGCCGCGACAGAAGGCAGATCGCCCGCTGGTGCTCCTGGACGAGGTCCAACGGGTGCCCGATCTTCTGGACGTTGTCCAGGATCTCATCGACCGGAAGAAAGCGACCTTCGTTCTGACAGGCTCTTCGGCCCGGAAACTGCGCCGGGGTTCCCGGGTTAACCTTCTGCCGGGCCGCGTTCTGGCTTTCCGGCTGGACCCGTTGACGGTCGAGGAGATCCCTCGCCTCTCTTTGGAAGAGCAGCTTTTATACGGGTCGCTGCCCGGAATTGTCTCGGTGGCCGAAGCGCCGGATCGGGAGCAGGAGCTGGAGTCTTATGTCACGACATACCTGGAGGAAGAAATCCGGGCGGAGGCCGTTGTGAGGAATCTGGGGTCGTTTGCCCGCTTTTTGGAATACGCGGCTTCCGAGGCCGGGCAGATGGTGAATCTGCGGAAACTGTCTCAAGAAATCGGCGTGGCTCACACCACGATCGGGTCGTACTACCAGATCCTGGAGGATTGTCTGATTGCCGAGCGAATCGAGCCCCTCACGCAGAGCCGAACCCGGAAGAAGCTGACGCGGTCGCAAAGGTATCTCTTTTTTGATATGGGCGTTCGGCGGGTAGCCGCCAGGGAAGGGGCGCGGCCCTCTCGAGAGACCTGGGGGGGGCTTTTCGAGCAGTTTGTCGGCCTGGAGCTGCTGCGGGCTTCCCGTCTGGCGGAGGAGAAGGTGGCCATCCGATTCTGGCGAGACCCGGACGGCCCGGAAGTGGATTGGCTGCTTGAAAAGGATGGGCGCTTCACGCCGGTGGAGGCGAAGTGGACGGATCTCCCTTCTTTGAGGGATGTCCGACACCTGCAGACGTTCCTTTCAGAGTATCCCTCTTCCGGGAAGGGGTATCTGATTTGCCGGGTTCCTCGGCCCGTCCATCTGGCAGACGGCATCCTTGCGATACCCTGGAAGGAGATGGGCCGGCTGGTTCTCTAAAGCGGCCGCCGCAATTCCGCCGTTTCCTGACGATAACCTGAGGCAGGAAACGGCCCAGGGGAGCGCGAGGGGGCGCCGCCCCTCGCATCTTTTAGGAGGATCGTCGGGGATGGAACCTGGGTTCCGCCCCGAGCATTGCGGCGATTTCCTTCGTCAGAGGGACCGCCGCAATTCCGCTTCCGCGTCCACCTGGTCCCGGTTGATCCGCTCCAGGAGCCGCAGGCTCTTTTCCTTCAACCCCGCGCCGGCCACCGGGGAGAGGGCCAGCGCCCGGCAGAGCTGGATCGTCATCCGGAAGTAGCGGATGAGCTCCCCCTCATCCGCCTGAATCACCTGCGTCACCTTGTCCAGCGAGTCGCCCGCCAGCCAGCGCTCCATCGCCATCCACCGGTGAAAGGCGGGGCCCTTGGTGGGCGGCCAGATCCGATGCTGTCTTTCCTCACGGTGGATCCGCTGCAGGATCTGGTCTGTGCGCTCGGCCAGCTCATGGACGTCGCGTGAGACGCGCGGAGGCGCTTCGCCCCGGCGGGGCTCGTACACGGTGGCCAGCAGCAGGATCGCCAGATCCTGGGGCTTGAGCGCGTCCAGGATCCTCTCGTCGAAAAGCTCCGAGAGGAAAAGCTCGTAGCCGTACAGATTGGCGGCGAACTCCCCCTTTGGGGTCAGACCCC
>CAYJQV010000037.1:0-85 GCA_964372395.1 uncultured Planctomycetia bacterium
GGGCCGATGGTACTTGGCTGGCAACGGCCTGGGAGAGTAGGTCGGTGCCCGGTTTTCTCTGACGCCCCCTGGCGATATGCCTGGG
>CAYJQV010000037.1:185-15774 GCA_964372395.1 uncultured Planctomycetia bacterium
AAGCGAGCCTGAGAAGCGGCCTGAAGCGACGGGAGAGTAGGTCGGTGCCCGGTTTTCTCTGACGCCCCCTGGCGATATGCCTGGGGGCGTGTTTTTCAGGCTGGCCTACTCTCCCAGGGAGGTGTGGAGGGGACCGCCCTCCACGTTTCTAGGAGGGGATGATTCAGGGGAACACTGGGTTCCCCTGAAGGAGCGGAACGAAGCGAGCCTGAGAAGCGGCCTGAAGCGACGGGAGAGTAGGTCGGTGCCCGGTTTATCCTGCGCCCTCTGAGTGCAGCCCCTCAGGGGGCGTTTTCTTTTCGGGCCCGCCCTCCCGGAAGAGACTGAGGCGGCCGCGCGTATTGTTAGTGTAGACAAAATCTACAATGAGGGCTTGACGCGGCGCACCGTAGTCAGGTAAAGTTACTTTGTAACATCGCAGACCGAAAGAAGGAGGTCTCACATCGAGATATCCGCAAGGCGTCCTCTGGGTGAGATGCTGGTGGAAGCCGGCGTCATCACCATGCAGGACCTGAAGGTGGCGCTGGAGTCGCAGCGGCAGGCCCCGGCTCTCCTGGGGAAAACCCTGGTGGATCTGGGGATTGCCCGGGAGGAGGAGATCCTGCCCTTTCTCGCCTACCAACTCAATCGCGTGGACGTGACCTTGGAAGGCAAGGAGCCGGAGGCTTCGCCATCGGTCACTGACGCGGTGCAGAGGCTCCTCAGGCAGGCGATCGAGATGCAGGCAACCGACATCCACTTCGAGCCTGTGGGTGCGGAGGCCAAGGTCCGGGTGCGGATTGACGGCATCCTGCGGGAGATGGAGGCCCCTCCGGTTCTCAAGACCCAGTACGCCGCGACCGTTTCCCGGATCAAGGTGATGTGCAGCCTGGACATCGCTGAGAAGAGGATGCCGCAGGAGGGCCGAACAACCGTTCGCTCTGGGGAGAAGGAGCTGGATCTGCGCGTCTCCATCCTGCCCTCCCGCTATGGCGAAAGCGTGGTGATCCGGATCCTGCAGACGCAGATTCCGCTGGGGCTGTCCAGTCTGGGGATGGATCCGAAGGCGCTCGAGCTCCTGGAGAAGATCTTGGCGCATCGGTCAGGGCTCATCCTGGTCAACGGGCCGACCGGCTGCGGCAAGACGACCACCCTGTACGCCTGTCTGGACCGGCTCAACGAGTCGACGAAGAAGATCGTCACGATCGAGGATCCCATCGAGTACACCCTTCCTGGGGCCATTCAAATGCAGGTGATGCCGCAGATTGATCTGACCTTCAGCCGGCTCCTGCGGACGGTCCTGCGCCACGATCCCAACGTGATCATGGTAGGCGAGATCCGGGATATGGAGACGGCGGAGGTGGCGATCCGGACCGCTCTCACGGGGCACCTCGTGCTCTCCACCATGCACACCAACGACGCGGCCTCGACGGTCACGCGGCTCATGGAGATGGGGGTGGAGCCGTATCTCATCTCATCCAGTCTGAGCTGTGCCATCGCCCAGCGGCTCGTCCGGACGGTTTGCTCCCGGTGCGGGGGCAAGCGGTGTGTCTCCTGCCTGGGGATGGGCCTGAAGGGGCGGACGGGGATCTTCGAACTCTTGCCGATGGACGATGAGATCCGGGAGCTGGTCCTCCGGCAGGCCTCGATTGAGGGGATCCGTCAGTACGCGAAAACGAAGAAGATGAAGACCCTCCACGAAGACGGCATAGAGAAGGTGCGTGCCGGCATCACCACCCAGGAAGAGCTGGAGCGGGTCATCCACCACGACGAGCTTCTCTAGGCTCCCCCGCTTCCGGCGGTCTGCCGCTTTGAGCTGCCCCGGTTCTACCACTTCTTCCCTCCTCCTGCTATACTGAAGAATTACCATGTCCGGCCATTCCAAGTGGTCCAGCATCAAGCACAAGAAGGGGGCTGCCGACGCCAAGCGCGGCCAGCTCTTCACCAAGCTCATCAAGGAGCTCACCGCCGCCGCCCGTGCGGGCGGGGGCGATCCCGAGGCCAATCCCCGCCTGCGCCTGGCCATCGCCAAGGCCAGGGAGGGCAACATGCCGAAGGAGAACGTCGAGCGGGCGATCAAGCGGGGCACGGGAGAGTTGCCGGGGGTCTCCTTCGAGGAGGTGACCTACGAGGGCTACGCCCCGGGAGGGGTCGCCGTTCTGATCGAGGCCCTGACCGATAACAAGAATCGGACGACCGCGGAGATCCGGAACCTCTTCTCCAGGAACGGGGGCAACATGGGCGGGGCCGGCTCCACGGCCTGGATCTTCCAGAAGAAGGGATACCTCCTCGTGGACAAGAGCCGCACCTCGGAGGAGAAGCTGATGGACCTGGTCCTCTCGGCCGGTGCGGAGGATCTCCGGTCGGAGGGGAACTCCTTCGAGATCACCACGGCCCCCAAGGATCTGGATGCCGTCAAGGCGGCCCTTTCGCAGGCGGGGATCGAGTGCCAGTCCGCGGAGCTGACAATGGTGCCCAGCTCCACGGTGCCGGTCCGGGACGAGGAGGTGGCGAGGAAGATCCTGGGCTTCCTCGAGGCGCTTGAAGGGCACGACGACGTCAACCACGCCTACGCCAACTTCGACATCCCCGACCAGATCCTCGCTGAAGCCGCGAAGTAGCCGCCGAGTCACGGTTAGGGGGTATTAAAATTTGCCACCGTCCCTTGACACCCTTTGCGCCGGCAGGGTATACATGAATTGAATCCTCGATAAGGACAAACCCGCGGTAACGCGGAGACGTAAAGCCACGGATCCTAAAAGGGACCGCCGGGCTGCCGAGGCAAAGCAAAAGAAACGACAACGCCTTGGCTGCTCGGCGGTTTTCTTTTGGGCAATTGCTTGAGGGTTAAAAAAAGAAACAGAGGAGGAATGGTCCACGTGGAACAAGTTTCGGTAATAGCTGTTGTATTGGTTTTGGGATGGGTGCTGACCCTCCGCGCCGACGTGGGTGAGATACGGGAATCCCCAGACGTCATCACCGCGGCGGAGAATCCCAACGTGAATGTTTCCTCTGCGGACAGGGATGCTTTGCGAGCGATGGCGCCGGTTGACTATGCCATCAATGGTTCCAGCTCTCTGCCCCCAGCGATTACAAGCCCGTTGGCGGGATCGGTCCACACCTATGGTCCCGGGCGGGAACGACGGAGGAAAGGCTTTTGGGAAGGGGTATGGGATACCGTAGTTGATATTCGGGAGAAAATCGGGGGAACCTTGGAGGGTTTGATGACTTCGGTTGGAAATTACCCGCCGGGTTAAAAACAGAAAATGAGTTTATAGATGGCCTGGCGGTTTTTATTTGGCCCAATCTCGAACCGTTCAAGAAAGGCGACTGAAAGCCGAAGAAGGAGGTGCCGACAATGAGGAAGTCAAAGGTGGGAAGCAGAATTCTGCCGGTGATCCTGGCAGGCCTGGTGGCAACTTCGCTCGGGGGGATCGGTCTTGCGGAGAATGCGATCCCGGGCGGGAACCAGAATAACAATGTCGGTGTGATCCCTGCAGATCCATTTCTGAATCAGCAGGTCAGATTGATACTCGGGGTGAGTTTCAGTGAACAGGTTGCCCTGTTGTTCCAAGGCGCCGAGCGTGTGCATAAACTTTTGGAAGGGGCTGTGGATGCAATTCCGGGAGTGCCAGGGGGCTGTCGTGTTGATGAGTACGCCGGCTACCGGCCATTGGTGGGTGCTGCGGGAAACGCGGCTCGAGAGTTTGCGAATTCCGTGGACCGGTATCGCGAATCACTCCAAAGGGGACCACACGGTGGAAGCTGTCTTGCCTTCCCAGGCCGGGCGAGTTTCAGGGGATCCCTGGAGGCGCTCAAAGGTTTGCAGGACGCCTTGAACAGAGTGGTTGCGTATGACGGCACGAGGCACGACGGGGCCCACCAGCGTGTGCTCGAGGCTCGGGTAACGGTAATGAACGTGATCACGCCGCTGGCGGCCAGCATTGCAGCGGTGGATTTCGGGCGTCAGTACGGGGATGATTTCAGGCGTCTTGAAGAGAGGCTCAGGACGGTTCAGGACACCCCGGAGGGAAGCGAGGCGCTTCGAAGGGTGGCGCTGATGCGTCGAATGACCGGCGAACTGCGCAGTCCGGCGGGCGATACCAATAGCCAGGTGGACATCCACAACATTGCCCGGCTGCTCGCGGATGGGATGGGCGGGTTGGACAACCTAGTAGCCCGCAATCCGGTTGTTGCCGGGGCACTGGGTCCGGGCTACCGCAACCTCAGTAGGAGCATCCGGCGGTATCTTGATGCGATGGTTGACGCCTTTTGATCAGGCCTCCGTTTGGCATGCAGGGCAGACGGATATGGTTAGACCCTCGAAAGAGGAATGACGTCAGGCCTTGGTTGCCCGGCGGTTTTTCTTTGTCCCGTTGATTGACCGTTAAGAAAAGAGCGGAGGCCCGAAATGCGGGGAGACTCGATGGTGAGATTAGCAGTAATGGTGAGATTCGCGGTAGCTGCGTGCCTGACCCTTGCTTTGTCTTCCGCCGGGTATGCCGATAGGGCCTCCTCCGGCGGCCAGCCGGACGCTCAGGTGATTCGGGAAACCATCCTTTATTATTTGGCAGGAGAGATGGGTACCAGGTACCTAGAGCGCCTCCGACGGATGTGATCAGGCGCCGCGTTTGTCAATGTAAAGCAGACAGACATGCTTAGACCATTGGTTGCATCAGCAGCAGCGCTGGTCCTTGCGCTGACTCCACCTCAAGCGGGAGCGGGCTTGCCGAAGGCCGCGGGAACGGATAGCCTCGTGCTGGTGCAGGGGGGCCAGGTGCGCTTGGAACCCGACCTCGAGGTCCACCCCGCCGTTCCGATTGATCCAAGCGATCCGGATTGTGCTCGGAACCTGACGGCAGTGCTCGGCCGGTATGGCGAGGAGTTCATTGCCTGCCAGGGGTTCGGCGCGTTCAAACGCAAGATCGCGATGAGACGGCTCAGGAAGAACCTTCCGACGCTGGTGTCCCTTCTGCAGACGTACGCCACCTCGGTAACCCCGCGCGTGGACGAAGAGCGAGCCATAATGGAGGCAAAGATCACGATCGATCCCCTGCAGGCCCGGGCGAACACCGCGGGAACGATGGATGTTGGGATCTCGATCGTCTCCGCAACAAATCGGGTGGCGATCCGGGTGTCCGACCCCTCAGGTCAGAACCCAGCGGTTATCTTCCAATCCGGCGCAAAGGGATCCGCGTTCGACCAGTTCCGGCGGTGGGTGGACGACCGGTACCGGAACAACGCCGGATAGCGGAACCTCTCCTCAGCCCTCGTTTCTTGACACCCGCAACCCGGCGGGGCTATGCTGTCTGCATGCGGATCCTCGGGATTGACCCGGGGCTGGAGACGACCGGCTACGGCATCGTTGAGACGGGAAATGGGGCGGGTCCTCGCCTTGTGGAGGCGGGGCTCATTCGGACCTCCAAGGCGCAGCCCCTGCCGCGCAGGCTCCTGACCGTCTCGGAGCAGCTCCGGGCGGTGATTGACCAGCACCGGCCGCAGCTCATGGCGGTGGAAGATCTCTACAGCTACTACAAAACCCCCAAGCCGGCCATCCTCATGGGCCACGTCCGGGGCGTGCTGCTGGGCACGGCGGCCTCGGTGGGTGTGCCCGTGGTGAGTTACCTTCCTACGCGAGTCAAGCGGGCGGTCGTCGGGCGCGGGCACGCCTCGAAGGTGCAGGTCGCTCGCTCGGTGCAGGCGCGCCTTAACCTGCGGCACGCGGATGTCCCGCCGGATGTCACAGACGCCCTCGCGGTGGCGCTGTGCCATGCGGACCGGATGAAAACCCAATGGGGTCAGACCCCAAGGGGTCTGACCCCTCCGAGGCGGATGTGATCAGCCGGCTGTGCGGGACGCTGGTGGAGCGCCGGGAGGGGATGGTCCTCCTGGAGACCAGCGGTGTCACCTACGAGGTCCTGGTTGCGCCCGCCATCCTCCGGACCCTGGACCGCAGCGTGGGACCCGACGGGAAGGTGCGGCTGGTCACCTACCACTACCATCACGTTGAGCCCTCGCGGGCCACGCCGATCCTGGTGGGCTTCACCAACGAGATCGAGCGGGAGTTCTTTGAGCGGTTCATCACCGTTTCCGGGATTGGGCCCCGGGCGGCGGTGAGGGCCCTCAAGCAGCCGATCCCGATCATCGCCCGCGCCATCGACGACGGAAACATGGATCTCCTGCGTTCCCTGCCGGGAATCGGACCCCAGCGGGCCAAGGAGATCATCGCCAAGCTCCAAGGGAAGGTGGGGAAGTTTGCCCTGATCCCCGAGGAGGACCACGGTGCGGTCGCCGTCTCGCAGGTGCCGGATGCGGCGGCGGAGGCGCTGGAGGTGCTGCTGCAGCTTCAGTACAAGCGTCAGGAGGCCCAGGCGATGATCAAGAACGCCCTCGGTCGGAATCCGAAGCTGGCATCGGCTGAAGAGATCCTGAATGAGGTATACAAACAGAGAGCAAAAGAGCAATGACAACCCTGAAGGGGTCAGACCCCCTGGGGTCTGACCCCGTGGTGGAGCGGCCGCAGGGGGCGCGGGAGGTTCTGCTGACACAGCAGGAGACGGAGGAGGACCGGGTTCTCAATCTGTCGCTGCGGCCGCAGACGCTAGGGGAGTTTGTCGGCCAGGCGGATCTGGTGGAGAATCTCCAGGTGGCCATGCAGGCCGCGAAGCAGCGGCGGGAGCCTCTGGAGCACCTGCTCCTGAGCGGGCCGCAGGGCCTGGGCAAAACCACTCTGGCGTACATCCTGGCACACGAGATGGGGACCAAGATCACCTCCACTTCGGGGCCGGCCATCGAGCGGGCGGGAGACCTCATCGGTATCCTCACCAACCTCGGCGAGGGAGACATCCTGTTCGTGGACGAGATCCACCGGCTGTCGAAGGTGGTGGAGGAGTTCCTCTATCCTGCCATGGAGCAGTTTCAGATTGATTTTGTCATCGACAAAGGACCATACGCCAAGACCATCAAGTTCAATTTGAAGCGTTTCACCCTCGTGGGGGCGACTACGCGATCCGGGTTGCTTACAGCCCCGCTGAGGGCCCGGTTCGGGTTGGCGTACCACCTGAACTTCTACGAGGAAAAGGATCTGGTCCGGATCCTGGAGCGTTCCGCGGGGCTGCTGAGCATCCCGCTGGAGCGCTCGGCGGGTGAGGAGATCGCCCGCCGTTCCCGGGGAACCCCGCGGGTGGCGAACCGGCTGCTGCGGCGGGTCCGGGATTACGCCCAGGTCAAGGGGGACGGCCGGGTGGGTCTCGAGGTGGCGCAGGTGGCGCTGGAGGCTCAGGGGATTGACGGCCTCGGGCTGGATGAGATGGACCGGCGGGTGCTGCGGGCCATCCTGCAGCAGTACAATGGCGGTCCCGTCGGGCTGGAGGCGCTGGCTGCCACGCTGAACGAGGAGACCGACACCCTGGCCGATGTGGTGGAGCCGTTCCTGCTGAAGGCAGGTCTCCTGCGGCGCACCCCCCGCGGCCGGGAGGCCACGCGGGCCGCGCGCGAGCATCTGGGGCTGGTGCCCAAGCAGCTTCTGTAGATTCTTCGGAATCCACCGTGTGGCCTCTGGGGAAGTTTCTCATCGTCTTGGGTCTCTGTGTGGCTGCGATCGGGCTGCTGCTCACCCTCGCTCCGAAGCTCCCATTCCCGCTGGGGCGGCTTCCGGGCGACATCCTCGTGAAGCGCGAGAATTTCATCTTCTCCTTCCCGGTCGCGACCTGTCTCATCTTAAGTTTCTTGCTAACGCTCCTGCTTAACTTGCTCTTCCGCCGATGAAGAAGCTGTTTTTGTCTCTTGTCTCGTGTCTCTCGTTCCTTTCGCCGGCCTTTGGCGAGGAACCTCACGTTCGGGTAGCGATCCTGCAGGAGGTTTCCAGCGCGCGAGTGACGATCCTAGAACCGTGTCGCGTCGTGGATCGGGAGAGCGGAAGGGTTCTGGCGGAGTGGCCCCATGTGAAATGGAAGGAGGTCAAGGCCACCCATCCGGGCCTGCAGATCGGAGAGGTGCAGTTCCACACTCAGGCCGTAGTGCTGGAGTCAAATAGGGAGGCGATGGTTCGTGTGAATTCCAGGCCTTATCGAGGCAGTCTCATCTTCCACCGGGCTTCAGGTGGGAGGGTGACGGTGGTCAACCGTCTTGGCTTGGAGGAGTATCTGGTGGGGGCCTTAGCCAGCGAGGTTCGGCAAGGTTGGCCACTCGAAGTGTTAAAGGCCCACGCCATTGTCTCTCGGACGATTGTTGCCCATCGGATTTGGATAAACCGGGGAAAACCATTTGATGTCGGTTCAGGCACTCATCTGTACTACGGTGTCGCTGCAGAAAGGGCGGATACGCGAGCCGCCATTGAGGCCACGACGGGACAGGTATTGGCTTATGCCGGAGAGCTTCTTTCAGCGACCTTTAGTGCCAACTGTGGGGGCCATACGGAAGATGCCGCGGAATTGTGGGCTACCCAAGGAGAGCTGTCTCCTTTGCGAGGCCGGCCCGATCCGTTTTGTCGAGGGCTGAAGCATTTTCGATGGAGGAGAAGTCTTTCCTCGCAGCGTTTCCTGGAGGTTTTAGGAAAAGAGGGGGTGGGAGCGGGAGATTTGGTTTCCTGCGACGTCACGGAAAGAAATCGCTCTGGCCGAGTGCGGGTTTTACGGGTGATCGGGACAAAAGGCAGTGGGACGGTTCCTGGACGCAAGCTAAGAGAGCTTCTCGGGACCGATTGGCTGCGGAGCCTCAACTTTACCGTTGGGCTTTCCAAGGGGACACTTTCCTTTGACGGATTCGGATGGGGACATGGAGTAGGCCTGTGCCAATGGGGTGCCTACGGCATGGCCAAGCACGGTTACACCATGGAGGAGATCCTCCAGTTCTATTTTCCTGGTGCCCAACGAAGGAAGCTGGAAGGGCTCCCCGGCTTCCCGGTTCGCAACTCTAAGCGGTATAAAGAGTTATGACCCAATATCCAGGATATGTTAATATATATTATATTGTGTTTGTATCTTGATTCTATCCCGCTGAGTGTGCTATAGTTGAAGTACAAAAGGGGAAACCATCACCCTCTCATGAGAAGGGTTCATTATTTTCAAAGAATCCTGGCCGTTTTACTAAGCCTCTCCCTTAGTCTGCCCGGCCCCGCCCTCGCCCTGCGCGGGCAGAACGTAGCGGAACGCAGGGGCGCAAAGAGCGGCCTGGAGGAGTTGGAAGAAGCCGTCCGCTCTTCTGTGGAATCCGCTTCCCGTTCTAGAATAGGAATGGAGGAGATCCCGGAGGCCAAGCCGTATTTGGATATCCTGGCTGGTCGCGTTTCCGGGGATAAATACAATGCCTTGGCGAGCTTGGAAAAATGGGTCATTGTTCCCTTCCGGGAAGTGGGGGATACCAGGATAGAAGGTTTTATTCCGGAGATGAGCCGCCTCCTTCGAGAGGATACCGACGGCGAGATCCGAGAGCTGGCGGGTCGGGAGCTTCAGCTCATTGGCAAGGGGACCCCAGAGGTTCTCGAGGCGTTCCGGGTTGCCTTGCTGGGAGATTCTAAGGATAGCCTTTCCAGAATTTCCGATGAGGGGTTGCGCCTCCAGCTCGTTTCCTACCTGGAAGATTTTGAATGGCGGGGGATGGAACCGATAGGGCAGGTCAGCGGCCTTCTTCGAGAGGTTGCCGCGGATTCCTCCCAGACCCCTCGCGTCCAGGGAAGTGCAAAATCGTTGGTGGAGATGTACAGAGATCTCCTGAAGGTAAGAAGCGAGATGCTCGACTTCTCTTCCGCCCCCTCTGCCCGGGCAGAGGCCTTGAACGAGTTGAGAGTGGCGCTGGGATCTCCTGGCGTTCTGATCAATACGTTCACCGGAAAGGTCCTGGAGGAGGGCGAGGTGGATTCTGTGCTCCAAGGGTGGGCTCGTCATCGATGGATTCTGGAGGAGGCCGCGGAGGGGGAGCCGGATCCGGATCAGGCATTCCGGCTGCTTGAGATCCTCTTTCAATTGACCCAGATGCATCCTCCCGGAGCGCTCCGACAGCGAGCGGGCACCTCGTTTCTTGAGCTTCTCGGAAAGGTGGAAGGCAGGTTCCCCTCCGCGCCGGAAGGGAGAAGAGAGCTCCGCCTCCTGGCTTCGATCAAGAGCTTTCGCAGCTCGGTGGGATCCTCCAGCGCTGGTCACGAAGAGGAGACCTCGGAGGGGCGGCAGGAACTGGTGATTTGGAACAACATCATGGACTGGGGAATGATGGGACCCGGAATAGTGCGGATGCAGGATAAGGTTACGGGCCAGACGCAGGAGTTCCGGAGGATTGGAGAGGACGGCGTTTGGATCTCTGGGCCGCTTTTAAGGCGGGTTTCCGAAGAATCGATAGCCTGGAGGGTGGTCCTCACCGATGACAAGGGGAAGAACGAGGTACAGCTGAATCTCTGGCTTACCGATCCTTCCGGAGGTCCTCGGATTCGGCAGGTTTTTCCTGTTGTGCCGGGGGTGTCCGGCAAAGCCATCGTAGCCCCCCGCTTTACGATTGCTCCCGCTCCAGAATCCCAGGGGAAGGAATCGGAGAAGGAGCTGTGGGAGCTGTGGATTCATGGTACCAAAGGGGAACTGGAGGGGGTGCCCGCCCTGGAGATTGTCAAGCACAGGGGTGGCTGGCTTCTTCGCAAGAAAACCTCTTCCCCCGGGAAGGTCTTCTTTTCGGTGGAGGGAATAGAACAGATTCGGCAGAAGCTTCCTTTGGGAATCACCTACTCGGTTGAGGCGGGGGAGCGGTTGGAGCTGCCGGTACAAAGACTGCAGGAGCCCGGAGGGGAAAATCCTCGCCTTTACCTCCGGCACGGCGGTTTCGTGGAGTTTTCCGCCGATCCCTCCGCATCCCCTGGAGTGATTGTGAAGGTAGGCAAGGCAGGAGTTGGAGGAGCCACCAGTACTCTTTCCCCAGGTTCGAGTGTCTTTCCCCGGTTTAACCCTCCTTCTGTTGCTCCCCCTTCCATTTTCAGGAGCCAGGAGCTGCCTTCCGTGGAGATCCTGCTCGATCCGACCGGGAAGATGATCTACGCGGAGAATGTAACGATCAATCCTCAGCTCATCTCCTTGGCCCACCGCGACGTTGTCCGCCTCGTCGCCAGCGGCATGGAGGAGGGGAGTAAGGTCAGGCAAGTTTACAAAATACTCCGCGATCCTGATGAACGCGCTCTCTTGAAGGAAGCAGTCGCTCATCTTGCCGAACAAATCGATCAGTTATCTCCTGGCCAACCGGTTGTTCGCGTGGGTTTCGTGCCAGGAAGCGGTTACTGGGCACGCCTGCTCTTGGAGTTTCAGTGGAAAGCGCGCCTCTCCCAAAGGCCCATGGATTTCTTTGACGTAGAGGAGCCAGAGCAAATAGGGCGATTGGCCGCCCTGGGGGAGAATTTCTTTTTGTTGGATGACACGGTTCACAACGGAACTGCAATGGCCCAAGCTTACCAGCGGCTGACTGGAGCTGGGATACCGGAGGGAAAGATCGTACCAGCCGTCCTCCTTGCTTCTATCGCGCTGGAAAGACAGAAAAAAATGCTGAACCTTCCTCAATTCAAGGAGCTATTCGAAGCGATGCCTCCGGCGCATGATTGGATCCGTCGGTTGCTGATTGGAAAGGCAGGCGATACCTCCTTCATACTCCGATTCCCGACGTGGCATAAGGTAAGGGCCCTTGCCAAAGGGGTCGATCTGGAAGAAGTCAGGTTCATCCTTTCCAAAGCTGGATTTCGGTCCAGGGAGATTGCAGCGATCGAGAAGACAGCGGCTCAAGGCGGTTTAAGCGCTGTGGACAGTTATTTACAGGAGAAACTTCCTGGGGAGTTGAGCCATCTGGTTGGTCCAGCCGCCGGGCTGGAGGAGAGTCGGTTGGGTAAGAGGATTCTTTCGTGGGGAGCTCTCGTTCTTCTTGGTGCTGGTATCTTCGGCGGTGGATATTATTCGTTTAAACAGACGTTTAAAGCACACTTTTCTCAGAAATCTAACCAGGAGGCATTGCAGCCTGAACCGGCAGTTCCACTGTCCAGGCCCAGGCCGGTAGAATCTAAGGTCAAAATTCAGCCCTATGCGGAATTACAGAAAAATGTCGATTTCCCCATTCCCCCCAAGGAGGAGCTTCAAGGGATGCTTCAGAGATTTGCACAAGAGTTGCAGGGGACCGGTTTTCGGGAGTTTAGCCCGAATGATTTTGACCACGGTCATCTCATCTATGCGGTACCCCTGGCTGTCTCTCGGGGCGAGAGAGCCGCCAATCCGGGGGAAGTTCGATTGGTTGCCATTCTTTACCACACCTACGAATCCCTCGAGAACCTCGACGCTGTCAAAGACAAGCGGAGTTGGCTTCAACTCTATCGACCCGGAGAGCCCCAGCCCCCAGAACCAGCGATAAAGTACGTGGATGTGGACAGGCAAGAGAGGTCTAAAACCCTCAAAGATCTTTTTGAACAGGTTGGGACTGTAGCCGAGGAAACGCTTAGACCTGCCGCTCTCTCGTTAAGTCCAGAGGAGAAATTGGCAGACAGGGGCAGATACAGCGCGTACCTTTCTTTTGCCCCTGTGGATATTTCCGAATTGCCGTCGCCTCCGAACGAGGAAGACAGCATCATCCAAGTCGTGCTCCCCGATGGCCGTACGGTGCACCTGGTTGTGAGCTACGAAAACGCCTTGATGGGAGGCGCCGGGCTGGAGGAGGGGGCGGTCCATGTCAACTTGTGGGGTGCAAGACGCATCCAGAAATACCTGGATCGGTTGCCGGCCCTGTCTTCCTTGAGCGACCAGGCGCGGCACCAGCTGGCTAACGAGATTGTCCGCGAACGGCCCTGGTGGAATCCTTACGAAGACAGGAAAGACTTCATCCGTAGGCTCAAAGGCAAGGTTCCGAACGTCAAGCAGGATCATCTTGTGGCGATAGGTGATGCCATAGGAGACGATGGCTTCCGATTCACCCGGCGAGCATTAGGGGCAGGAGTGGCAAGTGTTGGTGCGGGTGCCCTGGCCGCTTATTTTGGAATCCGGCGGGCGAGTCAAGAATCTGAGGAGCCCCCGCATGCTGTTTCAACCGTTCCTCAAAAGATCAAGCTTGAATCTGAGGTTCAAGAGGTGGTGAATCAAGTCGCGGCCCATCCAGGGCGGGGTGGGGTGATCATCCACAGACAAACTCACGTAGGAGGTGATGCGCAGGAGGCCCTCGATTTCATCCAGGCGGTGGCGCAACAGGTAGGGCACAAACGGGTTCTCGTCGTCGGGGAAGCGGGGGCTCCTTCCTACCGAGAGATGGGGGAGCGCCTAGGGGTATTGCTCATCCCTGACAAGCGGATGCGTAGCCGAATTCGCGAATACTTTGTCCACGGGGGGAAGCTCCCTTTGCCGTTGGATCTGATCTTCCCGGATCCCTTGGAGCGCGCCGATTGGGAGCGCCGATTTGAAGAGGCCTCTCGGGATTGGCAAGAGAAGTGGAGGACGCTTCGCCTCCAGGCGGAAGATGAAAATGCCAGTTTTTCTGCAACGTTAAGCCGAGGGCTTGCGGAGGCGAAGATTGACCATGTGTGGGAGGTTACGCAACTGCCCTCTTGGATTCTCAAGGCCATTCACATCTTTTCAATAAGGGCCGCAGAACGGGAACTTTACGAGAAAGGAAATGAGGAGACGTACTTCTTCGAGCTGCAGGATCATCTGGATTTCGTTGGTTGGATGATTCAACAAAGAGACCACGACTTAGCCCGCCAGCTGGAGAGGCTGATGAAGGAGTATCCGGATCGGATCATCATCGTTGAGCGCGGAGCCAGCCACGATGAAGTCGAAGATGCCATCGAATACGGAGAGGTCCTTCATGCCGTCAGCCGGGGTTACGGCGCTTCACCGGGGGAATTGGTTCCAACTTTAGAATTTGAAAGGGACCGGCGCCACGAGGGCCGAATGGGCCAGGCGTTCCGTCCTGAGGATTACCGTTTGATGCGCAAGTATACGACCGCTACCCTGCTGGAGATCCTGATGGAGGATGGCAACCGTGTACAAAGCGGGAAGCAATGGAGCCAAGCCATGCAGCAGGTGATTCCATTGATTCCCGATGAGTCGGCACGGGCCCTTAACCAGGCGGTTTTTGAACAGATCCGTCGTCCCAATGGGATTGGTTCCCTCCCCTATCTCGAGATGCGGAAGGCGCAAACTTATTTCATCTACGCCTGGCTGAAAGATCGCGGGCTGATACCGGATTCTTACAGGGCACTTTTGCCACCTGAAATTCAAGATCTCACGATGGAGAAGTGGGAGGAGATCATCCGCGGCTACTTATCCCGAGCCGGGATGGAGGAGGCCCCCTATTCGGTGATTCTCAGGCAAATAGACCCCTCGGGCAAGCGGTGGGAAGTCCTTTCGGAACGGAAGAAGGCTCCGGGGGACAGGCCGTTTTATTTTGAGGTCGGAGATGGGTCGGACCCGGAGTTTCTCGAGAGATTGGCTGGGGACCCGGTCCAACAGAAGCGATTCTTGTATTTGTATTCCAGGGTCTATGGGGGCGATTCAGGGCAGAGGGTGCTCGAGAGAATCTTGCAAGGGGGTCGGGCCGCGGAACCATCTTCGGACACAGTCGTGGGGCTCCTTTTCGACCAAGAGAAAGGAGTCCTGGTTGGGATTTACCACATCCATCTGCCAGGGATCGCCTCTCCACCCTTCATCGTGTTGGTTGTTGTCGACGACGGGAAACGGCTCGATGAGTGGGGAGATCCGCTGCCTACGGACCATCCCTGGTATTCTCCACCCACAGGATTTTCTTATCGGGGTACGGGAGCGGCCGACCTTTTGTACGAGTACATGAAACGCCGTGTAGCGGCACGGGTCCCAGAGAACTACAAGAAGGGGGATGAGCCGCTCTTCGAAGGGAGGATCGCCCGGAAGGAAGTCCTGGATCGAAAGAGAGCAGAGGGAGAGGTGGTTGTTGAGCCGGAGACATTCATTGGAACGGTTGAAGAGAGAAAGAGAGCGCTGGGGATGCAGAGCGTGGCTAGGGTGACCCCCTATTCTCATGAGGCCGCCGGCATGGAGGAGCCGGTGGTGTTCGAGGGCCTGACGGCCCTGCGGCCGGATGGAACCATTCAGGTGGCGACCGAGCTGTTTTCTTCGGAACTCATCCTTTTTGGATTGGAGGAAGGCCGCAGCCGACTGGTTGTTCCGGAGGCTGTTCTGGGGAGCGCCGGTCGAGTGTACCTCGGACCGGGGATTCAGCTCGCTCCGGAGGTGACGCAGAAGCTGCGAGGGCAGTTGGGGTATCTTCCGGATGACCCAGCGGAGTCGAGGCAAGTCCTTGCCGGGGCGCGGGACGCCCGCGTGGTCCTGCTGGATGTGCCGCATGGCGAGGAGGATAACTGGGTGCTGGCCGGCGTTCCGATCATCAATCTGCCGTCGTCTGCGGCCACTGAGCTCACCGTTTCGCAGCTGGCCGGCCTGGAGCAGGCCGCCCGTCAGCAGGGCATCGTCCGTATCAACCGGGTCTTCAAGCGGGAGTGGAAGGATCCGGTGGACGTGTTCGACCTCGCCGCCTGATCCTCTCTTTTTCCCCTTCGCCTGTATAATGAGGGGGTGAAGGCGAACCCGCGGCTCCAACCGTTCAGATTCCCAGCCTTCAGGGGTGCGCGAGGGGG
>CAYJQV010000038.1:0-15287 GCA_964372395.1 uncultured Planctomycetia bacterium
GACTCGCGGATCACGAGCACCGGCAGGGCAGTATGGACAATCTGCCCCTGCGTGTTGGTGTACTGCTGCGGGATGTTGACCCGCTGGCCCATCGGCCCTTCGTAACCGGTGATGTGAATCTCCCGCACCGCGAGCGGGGTGCGATCGCGAACCTGGTTCAGGTCGATGTCCAGGCCGATGCCGGTCCGGCCGGTGAGCCGGAAGGAGCCGCCCGGCTCGGTCGTGAGCACGAGGAGACTGTCGCGGCCGATCTCCATGCCGAAGGGACCGCCCTCGACCGTGACCCGGATGTTGGCCGCAGCGAGCGGAATGACCGGGTTGTCGAAGAAGCGGCCAATTTCGCCGGCGGGGAAGAGCTGGGCCTCCAGCTCCGGAGTCAAGGCGCCTCGAACGCCGGCGAGGGAAAGGATCCTGCCCCTGAATTCCTCCACGACGTCCGGCAGGACCTGGACCGGATAGCCGATGCCGAGGCCGCTCTCCTCCTGTATGGTGCGTTCGATCCGCTGCATCGCCTCCTGCGCCCGCACGCCCTGGTAGAAGATCTGGCCGCCGCGGCCGACGATCAGGTTGAAGTTCCCCTGCGAATTTCCGCGGGAATCCACATGTTGGCCGAGCAGGACGCCGGTGAACGGCCTGCCGTTGTAATCGGTGCGCCCCGGCGTGGAGCCGGCCAGGATGAATGTCCCGTAGGCATCCACCTGGACCCGGTACACCCCCTCCGCGATGAGCGGGGCGAACTGACCGCCGAAGTCGTACGGCATCCGGTGGACGCCGGTCCACTGGGCGGGCCGCAGCTCCGCCTGCAGGCCGGTCTGGTCAGCCAAATGGGGCGGCGGCTCCACCGGCATGAAGCGGGAGTTCAGGTAGAAGCCGTTCCGAAGCTGGACTTCCTGCATCCCCTGCGGGGTCATGATCTGGCGCGCGAACGGCAGGTAGTCGTAGTTCACCGGGCCGACCCGCTGGCCGGACCGGGCGATCTGAGCGATCCGGAACTGGGGCTCCCCGTCGGGCCCAGTCGTCGGGCCGCGGGTGAGCAGATAGGGGCTGGCGATCGTGACCCGCGGGCTGCCGGCCTGCGGGTTGTCCACGTACCGGTAGCCGCCCGGGAAGAGCTGGTTGATCGCTTGATGGCCCAGGGCCTGAACCGCCGGAGAGAACCCGGCCCGCTGCGCAAGCCGGCTCCAGCCGTCGTGGGCAGCCTGGTAGGCCCCTGGCGACAACAAGCCCCCCCACTCGAGCTGGTTCGTCTGCCAGAGGTAGACCACGCTGCCGTCGGCCCGGTACTGCATGTAGGCCGTTTCGGTTAGGCCGGTGCGCGGATTCCTGGCCGTCACCTGCCGGACAGCCCCCTCGATGGCCGAGCCGTACTGGTCGCGGAAGACCCGCACCGGATCGCCGCTCTCTCCCAGGACGGCGTTGCGATCCGCCACGGTGGAGAGCAGCAGCCTGCCGTCGGCCCTGGCCGTGACCTCGGTGTAGAGATCGACTGTACGGGTGTTGACCGGGATGTCGGTCCGGCGGGCATCCACGTATTCCTGAACCACGGCCCCGTCGGGCCGGACGGTCACCAGGGCGCCGGCCTGCTGGAAGAGGTAGAGCCGCCGGCTGGCGTCGAACAGCGCGCCGGTCTGCGGGTCGCGCCGGTTCGCCATCCCCCAGCCGGTCTGCGCGTCCCACCGCAGGTCGTACATGGCGGGGACGCGCGCGGCCGTGGGGCTCAAGCCGTCCAGGAACTCGCCGGTCAGCCCGGTCACCTCGGTCACCCCCGGCAGGACCGGGATCTCGGTGAGCCGCCCGTCGCCGATCCCCGAGGGAACGGGAGCGGTCCGCCAGGAGCCGTCCGGCATGTGGACGGAGATCCGGGTCCCCGGATCGTCGGTCCGGAAGAAGGCATGCACATCTGCGGCGGACAGGATCGCCGCCTCCAGACCTCGGGCATGCTCCGCGGTGGCCTCCGGCCGGAGGTAACCGAGCTGGACGCCAAGCTGGAGAAGCACCTGGCTCGGAAGACTGTGGGCATCCACGCCGATCACCCTGATCGGATGCTCCAGCCGGAAGTCGGCGAGGACGGGCGACCCGCTGGGGAGCGCGAAGGCGCCTGGCTGGGGCGAGCCCACCGCGAAGGACGCCCCGTGCAGCGCGGCGGCGTCCCCCCGTGCGATCGTCGCCACGTTGCCGGCCCGCATCCTGCCGTCCTCACCGGGCACCAGGATCGCATAGTGCGTGACCGGCACGACCTGGCCGTTGTCCAGCCGCCTGACGCCGGGCACCACCACCCCAGCTTCGGAGAGAACCTCCCGCGTGACCACGTTGCCGGCGGAATCCCGGCTGCCGTACGGCCGCGGATCCACGCGGACCCAGTTGTTCGGATCGCGCGGGGCGGGGGCGTTCGGCCCGGTCTGCGCGAAGGTCTGCCCGCGCCGCAGGTCGAACATCCGGTCGCTGCTCAGCGTGAAGCGGGTCTCCACCGTCCTGCTGACGATCTCGCTGCCGGTCTGCCGCAGGTAGACCTCCTGCCGGCTGCCGGCCACGGCGTAGCGGAATTCCGATCCCGGCTCACCGAAAGGAACCAGGTAGGTCGTCTGGAGCTGCCCTCCCGGCAGCAGCCCGCCGATCCTCGAATAAACCTTCACCAGCTCGCCGGTCCGCGTGTCGATGATCTGCCCGATGACGACGATCGGCTCGCTGGGGTTGCTGCTGGGGCTGTTCAGGATCGGAACCGCGCGGCCGCTGTTGTCGATGGCCACGGTCTCGCCGACCCGCGCCCCGGCGATCGTCCGGCCGCCGGGCCCGGCCGCCAGCGCGTGGTAGGCGGCACCCGGCAGATCGGCCCCCAGGCCGGTGATCCGGATGACGCCCCGCTCGATGAAGGTGCTGGGCACGGTCGCGACACGAGGCACCCGCGTTCTGTCGGTCCCGTGGCCGACCTCGACCAGGTCCGTCGTGTGCCGCCAGGCCAGCCGCTCGACGAAATCGCCGTTCCGGTAGAAGCGGTACTCGCGGGTGCTTGGGTCGAAGCCGGTCGCCATGACGGTGTTCGGGGCCTCATTCAGCACCTGCCCAATGGGCAGCGGCCGGCCAGTGCCGTTCACGTGGCCGGTCATGGAAACGGAGCCGGTGTAGATGAGGTCCTGGTGCCAGACCGGCTGGTTGTTCCGGTCAAGGCCGACGACCCCCATCCGGATGTCGCCGGTCGTCAGGTTGCGATGGACCAGCCAGACGCCGCCCTCCCGGGCGACGAGGGCGTACTCCATCCCGAGGTTCCTCATCTCCTGCCGGAGCGCCTCGTCGCGCGAGGTCTCGATCTGCGGGCCGTTCTGGCCGCCGTAGTCGTAGTAGCTCGCCATCGGCCGGCGGACCGAGCCGGATCCCAGGTTGCCGACGAAGGCCCAGTTGATCGGGTTGCCGGCCCGGTCCCGCAGAAGCTGCCCGTCCGGTCCCCGGAAGCCCATCGGCCGGCCGTTCCCGTCGTAGAGACTCACCCAGTACTGGGAGTAGCCGCCGTCGGCCGAGTGATGGACCATCGTGACGCCGGTCATGAGGTTCCTCTGAATCGCCTCGAAGCCGGCCGAGCCGCCCGCGTACCGCAGGGCCCAGCGGTTCTGCGGCGTCTCGGGAAGGATCGTGATCGAGCTGGCCGGCATGTCAATGAGGATCTGCACCCGGGTGGTCGCCGGAAGGCCGAACACCCAGGCCCGGCCCGCCGCATCGAGAACGGGCGGCCCCAGAGGAGACAACTGTCCGTCGCGGTCCGGCCCGGCCAGATCGCCCAGGGTCATCCCGCCGATCAGGTCGCTCCTGCCGCCGACGCGCGTCAAGGTCCTGTTGGCCAGGCCCGCCGCCAGATATCTGTACAGGGCGAGCGCCCGCTCATGCTCGGTCGTCCGCTCCGCCAGCCCGCTCAGCGCCGAGACCCACAGGGGGTTCGGCTGGCTCAGGCGGACCGAGAAGCTGTCGCCGCCGGCGATGACGTCGAGCGTCTGCACATCCACGCTGAGGGAGATCCTCTGCGCCTGGAACTGGCGCTCATTGAACGCCGTACCGGCGGCCGACTGGGCGGCGCTCAGGATCGACCGGTACATCCCGGAGTCCGCGCCGAGCATGTCCCGCAGCGCCTGCGCGGTGAGCGGCGCACCTGTATTCAACCGGTCCGCCACGAGGAAGATGCGCTGGCTGATCCTGCCGTCCGCCCTCGCCTCCGCGTCGGCGAAGACGATCCTGAGCTGCAACTGATTCAGATTCTCCCGGCCGCCGACCGCCTGCTCCAGCCGCGTGATCGCCTGTCCCAGCTGGGAGGTGACCAGCACCTGATCCCGATCGAAGCGCACGCCCCGGATCCTTGTCCGGAACGCCACCTGGCCCGCCGGCGCACTCGTATCCCTGAACGCCTCCCAGTCCACATGGGTGATCGCCCCCAGGCCGAGCCCGAGATCCCTCGCCCCGCTTGCCTGCAGGAAGTTCTCAAGATCGGTGCGTGCCTGCTGGGTCAGCCCTGCCTGCTGCACGGTGAGAAGCAGCCCCCGCTCGCCGATGGAGTAGGTCCCCACCTCCAGCACGATCCGATCCAGGCGCGCGAGCTGTTCATCGGCGAGCTGAATCCGTGTGCTGCCGTCCCCGATCGCCCGCAGCGGCCGCAGGTCCTCCACCGACTGGGCAAGCTGCTGCAAGGCGCTCCGGATCTGCTGGGTGGCCGCGTCGTTCAGCCGGCCCGGCCCGGTGATCTGCGCGAGGAACGCATTGAACTGCCGCCCGAACAGGCCCGGCGTCTCCTCGCTCCCCGCACGGTTGAGTATCCTCGCCCTGTCGAGCGTGAGGAAGAGCTCCCCCATCCCCACCTCAGCCGGCCGTCGGGCCTGCTGTCGGGCCTGGTCGGACGTCAGCCCAGCCAGCTGCCCGCCCCGGACAATCTGGAGCCGGAAGCCGATCTCGTTGAAGCCCAGCGCCTGCGCTTGCCGCACCTGCGGCCCGACCCGGTCTCCCAAGCTGTCCACGAGGTTCTGGACATTCAAGACTCCCTGAATCTGAACGTCCGTGACCCGCTGGATCCCGCTGATCCTGTCCGCATGCACCTCGATCCGAAGCTGGACCTGGTGGCCCTGGATCACCTGCAGCTCTTCGAGCAGGTTCACCACGTTCTGCACCGCCTGCTGCAGCTCCGCGGGAGCCACCGGCCGCCCTTGGGTGATGTTCTGCAGGACCTGCTGGATCTGGCTGATCTGCTGCTCCACGGGGTGCCCCAGGGTGTGCTGGCCCGCGAGCCGCTGCAGCCCGGCCTCACCGCCAAGGAGGTTGACGAACTGGGTGAAGATCTGCCGCTGGATCCGGGGCTGATCCACTCCCGGGATCTGCGAGATCTGGGCGATGAACTGCGCCATGGCCCGCTGCCCGTCGTCCGCGCCGCGGAACTGATCCTGCCGGATGATGAGCGCCAGGCGGCCGGTCCGGGTGTTGAACTCAAACTGAACCTGGGCCTGGGCTCCCAGATGCTCTTGCAGCGCCCGGCCGATCTCGCCCCGGAACGCGCTGGCCGCGGCCTGCCCGCGGATCACCGCCTCCCGGCCGCTCGCGCTGTCCGGGGTGGCGCCGCGGATTCCCTGGAGGACCTGGAGGATCGCGGTCGCCCCGAAGTGGGCGACGAAGGCCCTGGCGTGCTCCGGCGAATACCCGCTGCGGGCCAAGGCCACTGCCAGCCGGCGCACGTCGACCTCCTGGATGACCTGCATCGCCTGCTGGCGGGCCTGGATGAACTGCTGGAACTGCTGCAGCCGGGAGGCCGCCTCGCCAGCCGTCGGTGCCTCCGGCCGGCCAGCGGTCGGATCGGCCACATTGGCCGGAGCGATTCTGGATGCGAGCGAGGACCGCCCCGCAAAGAAATCGGTCAGGGCCCGGATGAAGATGTCCGACTCCCGCGGCTCCGTCGCCAGCGGCTGCGGCGGGGTCACAGTGGAGGCCCCCCTGCCCGGCAGGCGGTCCGTCTCTGTGCCGGGCCGCCCCGCTTCCCTCGCCGGCTCCGGCTGCGTCCCCGCCCGCCCCGCGACCGACTCGGTTCCGCGCCGCGCGCTGAGCTCCTGCGCGATCGCCGCGAGGGCCTCCCCGAACTGGAGCGACAGGACGTTCACGAAGAGATCCCGGTCGGACAGAAGATTGCTCCCGGTCAGCAGGTCGGCGTTGCCAAGGAGGAGATCCGCCGACTGGTTGACAAGGTCCCCGAACTCCCGGGTACCCGCGATCCCTGCGAATTGCGGAAGCGATCTCAGGGACTGCTCGATCGCAGCCCGGACGTCGGCTTCGGTTAACCCGAGGACGCTGCGGGCGATCCCGACGTCCCCGCCGAACAGGCTGGCCATGCCCATCAACTCGGAGACTGGGCTATTCGGGTCGGTCAGCAGGCCGTGGAGCGCGCCCGCCAGGCCCCGGTACTCCGCCGCGTTGACCAGCGCGTCGGTGGCCAGGAACGCGCCGGTCTCGGTATTGACCCGCAGATGAAGCGTGGCAGAGACGCCGGCCTGGTTCCTGAAGGTCAGCTCGAGCAGACGGCGGTCCGCCGGACCGGACAGATTCACCTCGATGATGGCCCCCTGCGGCAGGCCCGCCGCGATCCGGGCAAGGTCCAGGAAGAGCTGGTCCCTCTGAATGGAGAGCGGGCTGAAGCCCAGGGTGTTGCCGAGGTAGTCCGCCGTTCCGCTCAAGCCTTGGTCCCTGAGCTGCTCCTCAGCCTCCTCATCGAGACCCGGGATCCGGATCCGGCCCTCCGCTTCACGGACCCGGTTCGGGTCGAGGCCGCTGCGCTCCAGGAAGGCCGCGTCCAGCTCCCGGCGGAGGTCCTGGAGGGTGGCCTCCCTGAAGGTCGGCTCAGTCAGAGTCCCTCCCAGGATGTAGCCCTGGCCCAATTGCTGGTTGGGAAGGATCACGCGGGCCACCGAGCCGCGCCCGATGGCCAGGTCGCCCTCCGGCGTCTGCGTGAGGCGGATCATCGTGGCCATCAGCCGGTCCGGCTGGCCCGGGATGCCGCTCACCCGGAACGGCCCGATCAGGGTCACGTCGTACAGGTTCGTGTCCGACCGGCGGCTCAGGTCAATCCCGATGGAGTTGGAGGTCCGCAGCCGCAGGCTCCCGGCCTGCAGCTCCAGCTCGCCGGCCCCGAGCTCCCTGAGCCGCATCGCGCGCAGCTGGGGGAACTGCTGTCCGATCCGGGCGATCACATTCGGATCCCGGGTGTAGAAGGTGCCGTGGTTGGTGATCCCGCCCGGGCCCTGCGTGACAATCCCGCCCGGCCCCACCCCGAAGCGCAGGCTCTCCTGGAGCGCCCTGTGGAGCGCGAAGGGATTGCTTGGAACGCTTCCGGTCAGCACCGCGATCTGGTCCCTGTTGCGGTTCATGACGATCCGGTCCAGCGGAATGTGAGCCGGACTGCCGGTCAGGGCGATCCGCTGCCGCATGAACTCCGGCGTGTTGAGCTGGCCGTGCAACCGGGTCATCTGATCCAGGATGCCCTGGTACCGCTGCACAAGCTCCGTGTTGCCGGCCTGCTCGGCCGCTCGGATCTGGTTCCGGAGGTCCGCCTCGTAGTAGGGCCAATTGCGCGCCGTCGCCTCGGCCTCGGCCTGCTCGTTCGGGGTGGGCCCCCCGCCGCCGCCGCCCCCGCCGCCCAGGAAGAGGGCGGAGAAGATCTTCCAGAGGATCCCCAGGATCCCCTCGGCGATCGCGAAGATGAGGGCGGCCAGATACTCGTTGCCCTCCTTGGCGGCCTTCCTGGCCAGCACCGCCGCCGCCCCCATGAAGAGGCCGGCGAAGATGTTGAAGAAGAGGATCGCCAGGTTGAACGAGCCGGAGAAGGCCATGTCCACCAGGCTCGAGAGGAAGACAGCCAGGAACATCCCGAGGAAGGTGGCCCCGTCGTCGTCCTGCTCCTGGGCGATGAGGTTGATCCCCTGGAAGATCGCCGACCTGATGATGTACTTGGCGATCTCCACCAGGTTGATGGAGAGGACGAGCTGGCCGTTCACCACCTGGCTCACCGCCGCCACCGCGCCGGTGGGGCCGATCCCCAGGGTGCTCAGGCCGCCGGCCGCCCCGCCCAGGCCGAAGAGCTGGCCGATCATGGCGCCGATGAAGGAGAAGATGAAGCCGACAAAGACGCCGATGAGGCCCTGCAGGGGGTCCTGGCCCATGATGAGACTGGTGAGGACATTGGCGATGACGCTGGCCAGCAGGATCTGCAGGACGAGCGGCAGCCAGGAGAAGAGCGCCTGGACGATGAGGACCGCGATGATCGCGGCGATCAGGGAGACGATGATGCCGGTGAAGGTGAAGCTGAATCCGCCGGCCATCTTCTTCTCCGTGTTCTTGTCGATCACCCTTCCGCCGGCCTCGGTCACGGTGACGGTCTTCACCATGTTGGTGGGCGCCGAGGAGCCCTTCCCCTTGCTCTGGTTGAAGTCGTAGGAGGCGGTCTGCCGGCGGCCCGACTCATCGTACATGGTGCCGCTCAGGCGCCATCCGTCGCCGGCCACGCTGCTTGGGCCGGTGATCCGGGCGTTGGCGGTGAGCGGATTGCCATAGGCGTCGTACGGGATGTAGTGCTGCGGCCCGGGGGTGACATTCAGGTCGCCGACGCCGCCGCACCCGCTGCACCCCGCGAAGCCGGGGTGATTGCCCCCGTAGTTCAGGCGGAAGGAGGAGACCCAGCCCAGATCCTTATCCTTGTGGGGCGCAGACGCCAGATCCGGCGTCCGCGTCCGCCCGTACTCGCGGGTTCCGTACAGGACCGGCTGGCCTCTGGCGTTGTAGATCGGGGCCCAGCGGGCGTTCTGCCCCTCGGTCCCCATGCCGGTCGTGGTGATCCGCTGATTGCCGCCCTGGAGCGGGCCCACGCCGAACAGGAAGGTGGAGGCACGCGCATCCTCATCCGGGAAGGGATCGGTGTCCTCGCGGTAGAAGAGCTCCAGATCGGTGAGGCCCATGTACTCGATTCCCCAGCGGTGGGTGTTCCGGGTCTCGTCCCGGGGCCCATGGGCGTCGTGCGGGTGGCTCTGCCGGCTGCATCCCCCGCAGCCGCTGCTGCCCCGGTCCACGTAGCCGCGCCACTCGTACACCCGGTTCTCGGTGACGTCCTGGTCCACCACCCGGCCGTGGGGGTCCAGCTCCATGACGATCGTCCGGGTCATCTGATAGCCGACGTACCAGTCGGGCCTCAAGTCGCTGTCCTGGGTGATGTGCTCCCGGCTGGCCAGGATGTTGCCGCCCAGGTCGTAGTAGGTGAAGATCCGGCTCCCCTCCAGCGTGCGGACGTGAGGCGTGCCGTCCTTGTTGATCTCCCGGCGGGTGGGCCCATGGTAGGTGTAGAGGGTCCAGGTGTTCGGGTCGTTCTCCGGCCGGTTGTAGTACTGCTCGCCGTCCACCAGGAAGAAATGCTCCCGGGTGAGGAAGTTGTAGCCGTCCCGGAACCCGCGCGGATCGTAGCGGATCTCCAGCAGGCGCTGCAGGGTCCAGAGGCCCGGCTTGTCGGAGTTGTTCACCCATTCGTCCGTGTTCCGGACGCGGCCGACCTCGTTGGGATGGAGATCGTTGTTCGGGTCCGCGTCATTGAGGCGGTCGTCGTAGTCGGCCCAGGTCCAGTAGTCGGTGAACGCCACGTACTGGGTGCGGGTGATGTCGGTCTCGGCATGCGCGCCCGGATGCTGGGTGGTGCCGTAGTCCTCCCGGTGGAATGTGGACTGGACGCGGGAGGTCTGGCTGAAGCCGAGCGTCTGCTCCGTCGGGCCCACGTAGGCCGGTCCGGCCAGCCGGATCGGCTCCATCGTCTCCTGGTTCAGCATCACCGGCCCCGCCCGCCAGTCCACGGTGGTCACGCGCGTGGAGCGGCCGCCGTCGATCAGGGTGGAGCGGGAGTCCCGCGCCGGATCGTGGATCTCCTCGGTGACCATGTGGAAGATGAGCTGCCGGCCGCGGGTATCGTATGCATCCGGCCAGCCGCGGATCCCCAGCCGGTCCTCCGCCGTCGGGCCGGTCCCCGCCCACCAGTCGATCGCCATCACCTTGATCTCTCCGGTGGTGAGGTTGGTGACCACCCGCTCCTGGGCGGCGTGGCCCAGCAGCTCCCGGCCGCCCAGGATGAAGAAGATCTCCTCCCGGATCACGCCCACCAGCGCCTCGCCGAGGTTGTTGTTCGACCCGCGGCCGTCGCCGTTCACGTCCCCGAGGACCCCGTGGCCGGTCACCTCGATGAGCAGGCCCGGCAGGAACTCGCCGTCCTCGTTCAGATAGGCCGGATCGATCCTGCTGAAGTCCCGGGTGAGGTACCCGATCGCGTGGCGCGCGAGGAGCTCGTCCCGCTCCTCCCCGCCCACGGAGTAGCGGTAGGTGAGGAAGACCTGGGTCTCCTCATGGGCGAGGTCCGGCGTGTCGGAGATCGAGCTGACCGTGGAATCGGCCGGCCGCGCCTGGCCGTTCACCGCGATGAGCCGCTGGGTGCTCGTGCTGCGCTTGCGCGTCCCGTCGTATCCGATCTCCAGCGTCTCGGTGGTCGAGGTGCCGGCCTCGTCCTGGAGCTGCCCTCTCGGATCCGGGTTGCCTGGATCCTCGAAGTCGTAGTTGTAATCCACGAACGTCCGGGCCTCCACCCGGTGGGAGTCGGCGGGTCTCAGGGAGCCCTGGGAAACGGTCTGGTTCTCGACCGTGTTGACGAAAGGCGACCCGCGGAAGATGAGGTACGTCCGCCGGCCGTTCACCCCCAGGTGGATGTTGCCCCGGTCGTCCACGGTGAAGCTCCGGGTCACCATCGGCTGGCGGGAGCGGACCAGGATGAGGACCCCCTCCACCGGGGTGTTGAGCCAGCTCAAGTCGGTCCCCTCGGCTGAGACCGGCGGTGAGATCGACCCGTCCCGGTCCAGGACCGCCCCCAGAACCTGGAGCTGCAGGCGGGAATCGAAGTTCCGCCAGACGAGCTGGATCTCGTGCTGGCCCAGGGAGAGCCCTTCCAGCATGATGGACAGCTCCTCGCCGGCGGCGGCATCGCTCACCGGGATCCGCAACAGCCCCCGCTCCACCCCGTCCACCACCACGGCCAGCTCGAAGTGGGTGTACCCGTCCGGGACCGCACCGGATCTCGGGTCGGTGAACCGGCGGGCCGTGACCGTGAAGTTGTAGCCGCCCGGCTCCTCCACATCCGCCCGGTAGATGAGGGCGCTGCCCTGGGGCCCCTCGGAGATCGCCACCATCCCGATCTGCTGGGTGCCGCCCCACTGGCCGGAGACGTTGGTGAGATTGAGCTGGGGCCGGATCACCCGGGCCCGGGAGAAGTCCTGCAGGCCCGCCGCCAGGCCGGTCGTGGTGCGGCCGAGCGCGTAGCTGTCCTCCCGCTCGTACACCTCGTAGCTGAGGCGCCCGTCCACATTCATCGCCTCGCTGGAGGAGCGGGTCAGGACCACCCGGGCCTGCCCGCCCAGGATCGCCCGCTGGGTCTCGGTGAAGACGACCGACTGGTTGCCGTGCACATCCTGGGAGATGCTGAGCACGCCCGGCTTGCCGATGAACCGCCTGGCGTCCGGGCTGAAGGTGCCGGGCGGGAGCATCGCCAGCTGCTCGGCGTTGAGGTAGATCGGCGACCAGCGGGCCGCCGGGATCAGCCCCTCCGCCCAGCGCACCTGCTCCTCGGTGAGCGGCAGGTCCCGCGTCCGCCAGGTGATGCCGGTGAACCAGGTGCCGGTCAGGGGGTTGATGAGACTCTCCTTCGCCCGGAACAGGGCCGGCGCCTGCGGATCCGGCTCCACCAGCCACAGGGATCCCTCGCCGGGGAAGAAGTCGAGCATCGATTGATCGGCCTGCTCCACCAGCGTGACGAGGGTTTCCTGCTCGTCCCGGAAGCGGTCGTTGGCCCAGCGGATCAGGGTGATCTCGTTCTGGAGCCCTGCCTTCCTCGCCAGGATATCCCCGCGCCGCTCCAGCAGCGCCCCCTTGTGGTTCTGGAGCGCCAGCTCCGTATCCCGGTCAACGCCGCCGCAGCAGCCGCCGCAGCCGCTGCTCTGCTTGATCCGGTCCAGCTGCTTGTTGATCTTCTCCACGTCCGTGTCGATCTGAGCGACCTCCCGATCGATTCCCTGCATCTGCTGTTGAAGCCCCGGGATCCGGTCCAGGTTCCTGCCGATGAGCGCCTCGCGGAAGTTGATCTGCTGCACCAGCTCCCGGCGGACCTGGAAGTGGATGCCGGCCAGGCCGTTGGCCAGGTACTGGGCGGCCAGCGGATGGTCCGGCGAGATGCCGGCAAGCGGCGGGTCCGGAACGCCCGGGGTACCGGTGTAATCGGGGCCGATCGTGCTCACCGAAGCGGTGACGCTGCCGTCCACCGTCTTCTGGCGGTTCCGGATGGCGGAGGTGGAGGTCTTGAGCTGCCCGCCCACCACCACGTAGGTGTTGTTCGCGATGTTCTGGGAGTAGTTGCCGTGCCGGTCCCTGGAGATCGTGACCGCGCCGGCCACCCCGCTGAAGTGCTCGAGCGACGCCTGCCGGAGCCGGCGGGCCACGGCGTCCTGGTGCTGCCGCAGCGGAGGGAGCTGCTGGTCCACGATGGTCGCGCGCTCCCGGATGTAGGCGTTGAGCTGGGCCTGCGCCTGGTTCTTCTCGGCGTTGAGGCTGTTCCGAAGGGCCACCTTCTCGGGCGACATGTCCACCACCCGCCGCGCCCGCTGCTGCCGCTCGCTTCCGCAGCCGTTGTCCACCGTGACCCAGTAGGTCTCGATCGTCCAGGTGTTGGCCTCGATGTCCTCGGCGAGCCGCTGGATGCGGCGCTGCAGCTCCGGAACCACGGCGTCGATCTGAACCACCCTCTGCTCGAGCCGGCCGATCTGCTCCTTCAGGGCGGAGTTCTGCTGGATGAGCGCCTCCAGCCCCGCCTCCGCCTCGGCCGCCACCGCAAGCCGCGCAGGGAGAAGCCGGCCCCGCTCATCCGCCAGCCCGCTGCGCTGACCCTGCAGCTCCTGCAGCCGCTGCCGGGCCGCCGCCAGGTCGAAGTTCGGCCTGAGCGCCAGGGCCCTGACCAGCGAGAGGCCGTTCATCACCAGGTGCTGTACCCGCGGGTCCTGGCCTGGGTTCCAATTCAAGACGTACAGCCCCTGCAGCGCGTTAAAGGTAATCACGAAGAGCTCACCCGTCGGAAGGCCGTCTGGGATTTGGCTCGCCGGCACCAGGAAGGCAACCGGAATCCCCCCCTCTTCCGGAAACCGGCTGTCGTAGAGTCGGCCTGCCACAGGCATCAGGCCCTGCTCCCAGGTCTGGTCCGGGCCGAGTATGTTCAGGTAGCTCAGACCGCCGGTGCTGGGAACCGGCCCCAGGCCGTAAAAGGTCCCGCGCCTTCCGGCGTGCGCGGCGATGATCCCGTCCCACCGATCCACCAGCGCCTGCAGAGGCCGGATGAGGTTGCCCAGATCCCCGATGCGCCCGCTGAGGTCGCTGAGCTGCCAATCCAATCGGGCCAGCTCATCCGCCGGCGAGCGGAAGTTGGGGCTGCCGATCACCCCGTCCCCGTTCAGGTCAAAGGAGAGGGTGATCGGGATGTCGCGGGCGCCCGTCAGGGCCGTGGTGACGGGGTCGTAGAGCAGCTCCTGCCCGGAGCGGCTCATGCTGGTGGCGATCCGGAAGCCCTGGTTCACCGCCAGCTGCTGGATCGCCTGGTTGAGCTGTTTCCGCGTCAGGCCTGTGGCGAGCCACTCCGCCACCTCCTGCGGGGAGGCATCGCGCTGCAGATACGTCCGGTAATGGCGCCGGATCAGATTCCCCTTCCCTTCAGGGCTCTCCTGGATCCGCCGCCGGATCTCCTCCAGGGGCAGGTTGCTGCCGACCCAGCCGGTCAGCTCCTCCGATGTCGCATCGCGCCCGAGGAAGATCGTGTAATACCATGCGATCTGGCGGCTCTTCCCCTCCGCGCTCTCCCGGATCCGCTCCTCGATCTCCTCGACCGTGAGACTCGATTCCATCCAGCCCCTCAGCTCCTCCGCCGACGGCGCGCGGCCCAGATAGAGCCGGTACGCGTGGGTGACCGATTCGCTCCGGTGATACAGGGCCACGAGCTCCTGGGCGATCTGATCGATGCTCAAGCCCGAATTCACCCATCGGGCGATCTCCTCATCGGTCCCCAGCCGGTTGAAGATCTCCTGATAGAGTCTGCCGATGGCGAAGCCCCTCGCCTCGGGGCTGTTCCGGATCGCCTCTTCGATCCGGTCCACTGTCAGGTTGCTGGAGACCGCCCACCAGGCGATCTCCGCCGGGCTCCCCGGCCGGCCCAGGTAAGTTTGGTAGAAATCCTGCACCGCCCGCGTCCTGCCCTCGGGGCCCTCCTTGATGCTCCGCTCCATCGCCTCCACCGTGAGCCGCGTTCCAAGCCAAAAGGCGACCTCCCCTTCCGAGGCCTCGCGCCGGAGGTAAGTCCGGTAGAAGCCCCTCACCGCATAGCTCCTGCCCTCCACGCTCTGCTTGATCTCCTGCTCGATCTGGCCGATCGTCAGTCTTCCAAGAGCCCAGCTTTCCCTCTCCGCCTGCAACGCCTCACGGCCCAGATACCTCGCGTAGAATCCGCCCACTGCCTCGAGCCGGTCCCGGATCTTCTTGAATTCCGCCTCGATCTGCGGAACCGTCAGCCTCATCTGCACCCAGCTCTGGATCTCCTGCGCGGTCCCGTCGCGGCCCACGTAGTCCCGGAAGAAGCCCTCCACCGCGTGCCGCCGGGCCGGAGCGCTCTCCCGGACCGCCTCCGGAATCTGATCCACCGTCAGATCCCTCGCCATCCAGGCATTGAGCTCCTCCACCGTCGGAAGACGCCCCAAATGCTCCACGAATGACGTCCTGATCACCTCGCGCTTCGCTGCCGGACTCGCCTTGATCCGTGCCTCAATCCGGGCAAGCGTCAGCTTCCCAAAGGCCCAGTGTTCCTTCTCCGCCTGCCTCGCCGGGCGGCCCAGGTACTTCTCGTACAGCTTCCCGACCTCCTCCATCCGCTTCCCGATCTTCTGGAACTGCTTCTCGATCTGGGGCACCGTCAATCTCTGAGTGGTCCCGGTTCCGCCGCCTGGGCGCGTGGGGTCCTCAGACTGGCCGGTCCTATTCACCCAGTCCGATACCTCCTCCGGCGTCGCCGCACGACCCACGTACCTCTCGAAGAAGCCCTCCACCGCGCGCCGCCGGGCCGGAGCGCTCTCCTGGATCGCCCCGGGAATCTGGTCCACCGTCAGCTCCCTCGCCAGCCACGTCTCCATCTCCTCCGCAGTCGGATCCCGTCCCAGGAACTTCTGGAACGA
>CAYJQV010000039.1:0-5786 GCA_964372395.1 uncultured Planctomycetia bacterium
ATGGGGGGCGGGGGCACAGGCTTCTCGCAGGCCGAGCGGCCACGGTGTCCCGAGCAGCGCGAGGGACGAGCGAGGCCGAGAGAGAGGCCGGCCGCCACGGTGGGGCGGCTGAGCAGTCCTGGGCAACCGCCCCCCTCCCCCGGACCGGCCTGTCCGCCAATCCCCGCGCCCGATGGTGGCCGGCAGCAGAGGCCTGCGCAAGGATGCCGCGGGTGGGGTCATCGGCGCAGGTACCGCTTCAAGGCCTCCACCCTCTCCACCGGGGTCGGATCCACCCCGTACTGGATCCCCAGGTAGATGCTGGTGAAATCCCCCAGGGCAACGAGCTTCAGGATCCTCTCCAGGCGCGAACCGCCGGGCACGGAGACGCTGACGACACGCGCCCCCTGCCGTTGGACGATGCCCCGTGTGAACTCCATGCGCCGCAGCGTTCTGGGGTGCACAGCCCGGTCGAAGAGGAAGACCGCCGCCATGCGGCGCACCAGGCCGGCGGGTTTAAGCCATCCGGAGATCTCGTTGTGGGTCGCCTCCGGAAAGAGATGATGAAAGGCCAGCGTCTTGGAATTCTCCTCGAACTGCGTCCGCCACCGGTAGGTGACCCCCTCCCATCCGTCCGAAGCCCCGTACACAACCGGCAACCGGCCGGCCAGCGCCTCGGCCAGCCGCTTGGCCGGATTGCGGCTCGCGCGGACGGCGGGGACGAGCCGCCCGCGGATGAACCGATCCAGCCCGGCGCAGGCCGACTCCACCTCCAGCCGGCCTGCGCGGATCCAGCCCAGTCGAGTGAGAAGGCCCAAAGGGCCGAACGCGACATACCCCAGCGCGGACCGGGGTGGCAGGCCGGGCGGAATCTTGAGCAACGGGGCGCCGTGCCTCCGGGCCCAGTCGGCCAGCCGGCCGCCGGAAGAGATCGCAAGGATCCGCGCGCCGCAGCGGCGCGCCTGCTCCGCCGCGGAGAGCGTCTCCTCCGTGTTGCCCGAGTAGCTGCAGGCCACCACGAGGGTGTCGCGGCCCACCCAGGCGGGGATCGTGTAGGTGCGGTTCACCACGAGCGGCCTCGACAGGGAATCCGCGGAGATTCCCTGCAGGAGGTCCGCGCCGATGGCCGATCCGCCCACGCCGAGGAAGAGCGCCTGGCGGCTGGAGCGGATCCGGGCGGGCACCCGCCAACCCAGGCCCCCGCGCCAGCCCTCGAGCGCCTCCCTCCCCAGGGCGGCCGCGCGGCCAAGCATGTCGGCCCCATCCACCCTCCGCAGGGCCTGAAGGTCGTCTAGGAGGCGCATAACTCCGGGAGGAACTCGCAGAGGCGCGACTTCGCGTACGCCTCCACTTCCTTTCCCGTCGTCAGGCGGAAAACCTCCTTCACCACCTCCTTGGCGCGAAAACTGGGAACCGCCCGGATCACCTGCTTGATCCGCGGGAGGTTCACGGGGCTGGTGGAGATCGAGTCCAGGCCCAAGCCCAGGAGGATGAGCGCCAGGGCCGGCTCGCCCGCCATCTCCCCGCACATCCCCACCCAGAGGTGGTTGGCGTGCGCCACCTGGATGATCTGGCGGACGAGGCGAAGGATCGCCGGATGCGTCGGCTCGTAGAGATAGGCGATCTTCTCGTTGACCCGGTCTACGGCCAGCGAGTACTGGATGAGGTCGTTCGTCCCGATCGAGAAGAAGCGGACCTCCTTGGCAAGGAGATCCATGGTGAGCGCGGCCGAGGGCACCTCGATCATCGCCCCGACCTCCAGGTTGGGATCGAAGGGCTTGCCCTCCGCGGCGAGCTGCGCCTTCATCTCTGCCAGGATCCGGTTGGCCGACTGGACCTCCTCGACGCCGGAGATCATCGGATACATGAGCTTGATCTTGCCGAAGACCGAGGCGCGGAGGATGGCCCGGAGCTGCACCTTGAAGATGTCGGGCCGGGCGAGACAGAAGCGGATCGCCCGCCAGCCGAGGAAGGGGTTCATCTCCCGCGGCACCTTCAGCTCCGAGAGGAACTTGTCCCCGCCCAGGTCGATCGTCCGGATGACCACCGGCCGCGGCGCCATCGCCTTGGCCACATGGCGGTACGCCTCGAACTGCTCCTCCTCGGTCGGCAGGTCGCTGCGGTTGAGGTAGGAGAACTCCGTCCGGTACAGCCCGATCCCCTCCGCCCCGTGGGCGATCACCGATGGGATCTCCTCCGGCAGCTCGATGTTGGCCAGAAGCTGCACCTTCTGCCCGTCGGGGGTCTCCGCCGGAAGATCCCGGACCTTGAGCAGGGCCTGGTCGAGGCTCTCGTACTTGCGCTTCAGCTGCTCGTAACGCTGGACGGTCTCCGGATCCGGGCGGATGATCACCGATCCGGAGGTGCCGTCCACGATCACCAGGTCCTCGGACTGCACCCGCTGGGTCGCCGCCTGCAGACCCACCACGGCGGGAATCTCCAGCGACTTGGCCATGATCGCCGTATGGGAGGTCCGCCCGCCGATGTCGGTGATGAACCCGATCACGTGCTGCCGGTGCATGGTGGCCGTATCGGACGGAGACAGGTCGTAGGCCACCACGACGACCGGCTGTGCCAGATCCGCCAGCGACTGGCGCTTCAGCCCCGTGAGGTTCCTCAGGACCCTTCGGCCCACATCCTGGACGTCACTGATCCGCTCCCGCAGGTACTCGTCCTCCACCTTGGAGAGGGCCTCGACGTACTTGCGGAGTACCTCCATGAAGATGAACTCGACGTTGAGCTGATCGCCTTTCAGGCGGCCGATCACCTCGTCAATGTAGGCGCGGTCCTCCAGGAACATGAGATGCGCGTTGAAGATCTCCGCGTGCTCCACCCCCAGCTCCTTCGAGATCTTCTCCTGAATCCCCACGATCTCGCGGCGGGTCTGCAACAGGGCCTCCTCAAACCGGGCGATCTCCTGCGGGATCGCGGAGGCCGGCACCGGCTGCTTGTGGACGGCCACCTCCTCGCTGTCCAGGAGGAACGCCGGCCCGATGGCGATCCCATCGGAGGCGGGGACCCCCTTGAGGGTCACCATCTGGGATTCTGTGCGCAGACGGGAAGGGACCTTAGGAGTGGTCGATCGACGCGCCATGGCTGGAACGGTGCCTCAGGATCGTCACCACCGCCGGCGGGTCCGTCCGGCAGATGATCTGCTCCAGGGCATGCAGGGCGTCCGCCGCATCGGAGCCACGGGTGGTGACCTCGATCGTGGCACCCCGCGAGGCAGCCAGCGTCAGCAGACCCATGATCGATTTGCCGTCCACCTCGTGCCGCCCCTTGCGGACGCGGATGGTGGCCTTGAAGCGGTTGGCGACCTGCACGAAGAGGGCGGCGGGCCGGGCATGAAGGCCCTGGCGATTCCGGATGTGAAGCCGTTTGCGCAGCATCAGGATCGCCGACCGGGCCCGGGCAGGCCGCTCCGCTTTTCGGGATCCCGTCCGCATCACCGGCGGCCTCCCCGGCCCCCATCGCCGGCGTCTTCGATGGAAAGAGCGCATCGGGCGGTCCAGGGACGGCGGGTATCCCCATCCACCTCCCACACGCAGACCAGACTCAAGCCCCGGTAGATCCTCTCAATCCCGCGATGGGTGCGGACCCTCGCCTCCCGGGGGAAGTGCCAGAGGCGGGCCGGCCGATCCAGCGAGCCGCACAGCTCGATCCGCGCCAAGGGATCCACCACGCTGAAGTGCTTCACCCCCGCCGCCTCCCCGACCCGGTTGAAATGCGCATCCAGCAGGCGGAGCCTGAGCTCGCTGCCGAAGAGGAATCGCTGGGCGCCCTTGCCCAGCCGCCGGATCCGGTACGAGAAGGTCGCCTTGCGCCCGCCCGCAGGAAGGGCCATTCGCCTCTCGATCCGCAGCCAACCCCGGCCGCGTCCGGCGCCGATCCTCCTCGCCCTGTTGCTGGAGAAGTCCTGCACGCTCACCTCGGGGGCGAGGATGTGATCCAAGGGCCCTCCATCCTGCAGCAGATCCCGCAGGTTTCCGGAAGGCCTAGACGTTCTTCTGATCTTCCTGTTGGATGATCCGGATGAGCTGCTTTTCATCCTTGGCTTCCTTTAGCTCCTCCCGGAAGTACCGATCCTTCAGCAACCGGGAAATCCGCGCCAGGGCCTTCAGGTGCGGACCGGCCGAGTCCTCCGGGGCCAGCAGGAGAAAGAAGATCTGCACCGGCTCTCCGTCCAGCGAGTCGAAGCCCACCCCGCGCTTCGAGATGCCGAAGGCGCCCACGAGCTGGCGGACTGCGTTGGTCTTCCCGTGGGGGATGCCCACCCCCTGCCCGATCCCGGTGGATCCCAACGCCTCGCGCGCCAGAAGCACCGGCACGATCTTCTCCTCCTCCGCCGGCTTGATCTCGCCCGCCCTGACCAGAAGCTGCACGAGCTCCCGGATCACTGCTTCCTTGTTGGCGGCTGTCAGATTCACGCTGACGGCTCGCTCCCGAACAAAATCCGTAATCTTCACGCCACCTCCTTGCATAAGAACATGGCCCGCCGATCCTCCAAGATGGAGCGGGTGATGGGACTTGAACCCACGACGTCCTCGTTGGCAACGAGGTGCTCTACCACTGAGCTACACCCGCGGTGGAATAGACCAATCCTCTGGGCACGGAGGGAGTTGAACCCCCAACCCTTTCGGGACAGGATCCTAAATCCTGCGCGTTTTCCAGTTTCGCCACGTGCCCGAGATAAGATATCGTCATAAGGCATTGGGCCGTGAAGGACTCGAACCTTCTCCTTGGGATTAAGAGTCCCTTGCTCCACCAGTTGAGCTAACGGCCCGACGTTCTTTCAGAAAAACCCTCAATCCATCCACAAATCCGATGCAACATGTTCTTGTCGCAGAACGAAACTTGGATCGTTCCGTGATACAAGATGTTCTTCCGGTGACCTGTCCCTTCTTTCTTCACATAGCTCTTCCCGAACTGCGAGAGAGGTATTCCGGTGACTCCGGACCAAAATCTTTTCATCGAGTGCTCATTCTGCCCGGAATGCAGGTGGAGTCTCACCCTGAGCTTCTCCTCAGGCATCCCACAAAATTCCCTGAACCACTGCATCATGAATCGAACCAGGTTGGGATCGGAATTGGTTAAGCACACTTGATGAGACTTGGAACCCTCAGCCCAGTAGAGCATTAACCCCGCGGCCCAAAGTTCCCTCCGTGTGAGCCGCGGCACTTCGGCACGTGCCCTAGCCCTAATCTCCGCGACCTGTTTGGCCCGCTTCTGCTGATTCGCCTTCGATCCCTTCAGCCGGTTTCGGTACCAGCTTCCTGTCTTCAGCCCATCCAGCCGGTCCAGCTGCTGCGGCGTCAGCTCGATCTCCCGGCACCACCGGCTCACCGTCCCCTTCGAGACGCTGAAGGGAAGCCGGGCCCGTATCTCCCCGTAGCTCAGGCCCCGGCGCCGGAGCCCTTGGATCTTCTCCTTCCGCTCCCACCAGAGGTGATCCGCCACGAGCACTGGGCCGGCCTCGTCAAGGCCTGGGCCGTCCCTCAGCATCCACTCCTTCAGCATCGCCCGCTCCTCACATTCCCCCTGAGTTCTCGTCTCCACCCCAGCAAGATCCGCGCCCGGCGAGACTACGAACTCGTCGCTTCAGCCCGCTCCCTTCGGGCGCTTCGTTCCGCTCCTTCAGGGGAACCCCAGGTTCCCCTGAAGCATCCCCTCCTGAAAGCGTGGAGGGCGGGCCCCTCCACACCTCCCTGAGTTCTCGTCTCCACGCCGGATAAGAGCGCGCCCGGCGAGACTACGAACTCGTCGCTTCAGCCCGCTCCCTTCGGGCGCTTCGTTCCGCTCCTTCAGGG
>CAYJQV010000039.1:5886-14635 GCA_964372395.1 uncultured Planctomycetia bacterium
CGAACTCGTCGCTTCAGCCCGCTCCCTTCGGGCGCTTCGTTCCGCTCCTTCAGGGGAACCCCAGGTTCCCCTGAAGCATCCCCTCCTGAAAGCGTGGAGGGCGGGCCCCTCCACACCTCCCTGAGTTCTCGTCTCCACGCCGGATAAGAGCGCGCCCGGGGAGACTCGAACTCGTCGCTCTCCGCCTCCGGCGGATCGCTCCATAGGGGAAACCTCATGGTTTCCCCTATCATTCCTTTCCTTTAAAGCGTGGAGGCCGCGGGCGGCCTCCACACCTCCTCCCGGAGTTCGAGTCTCTGCTGAAGTCATGCGCGCCCGGGGAGACTCGAACTCCCAACCTCCAGGTTCGAAGCCTGTCACTCTGTCCAGTTGAGCTACGGGCGCAATGCTGACGAGGCTCCGGTACCCGGACTCACGAAGGTCTCGTGCCATCGGGCGTTCCGACCGGCTTCCATCCGGCTGTCGCCTCGTCAGCATTCTAAGAGGGCAACCAAAGGTTTCCCCCTTAGTATTCCCCCTTCCTTCAAGCGAATTCTAGACGAGTAACGCCGAAGAAAGGATAGCAGATCGAGGGGGCGAACGCAAAGGGGGGAGGAGACGCTGAGGATGGGTGGATTATGCCATGAGGATCAGGGTGTAGATGTTGCCCGCTTCGTCCTGAACGCGAACAGCCACACTCAAGAACAGGACTGGCTGCCCGCGGGGATCCTTCGCGATCCGCTCAAAGGCATAGGGTGGTAGCTCCCGGACCTGGGCGTCATCGCCAACCACGACACGAACACCACGGATCTCTTGATGCTCCAGCTCCGCTCGAATCCGCTCCCCTGTCAGACCGATCTCCTGCCGCACAACCAACAGGTGGCCCTCCTGAATCAACTCCCTGTAATGGTCGGCCATCTCCTCGACATTTTTACCGTGCTTGAGCCACGAGAAGATCTCCTCGGCCCGATCGTTGCCAAGTCGCTCATCGGAATAGATGAGAAAGCCAGCATCCCGCACCTCCGCCTCCGGCCCGACAACCAGCCCCGCCGCGTACCGCTCACCAAACGCGCGCACCTGGTTCAAATCCAGCCAGGCGCCCCCTTTCTCCTGAATCTCCTGCCGCCGCGCGGCATCCTCTTCGAGCAGCCGGTTGAACGCCGCCTGCAGCTCCTCCATCCCGGCGCTGGTAATCGGGCGGGGGTATCCGATGACTTCTGCCGTTCGGGAAATGACGCCCTGCTTCAGGGGCTCCGAGAACTTCAGCAGCGCATCGGACAAATCGCCGCCCCCTGCGCCCGGCATCCGCCAGGGGAGGTACTCCATCTCTGTCACAAAGAGGAAGTGGGTCATGGACATGGGCGCCGGGTCTGCTTTGAACCGCTTGACGACGCCGTTGACGATCACCAGCCGCAAGAAGAGATCCGCCTTCCACTCCTCGTCGGCTTTCCGCGCCGTCAGCCAGCGAATCTCCTCTTGGACGCCGCTCCCCCTGTGATCCGCCAAGATGTAGACTAGATTAAGCCAGTCTCTCCTAAATTCTTCCGCCTTCGATTCGCCTTGTCTGACAAAATGCGGCTCGGCCAAATGGAAGGCCTTAACCAGGGCATTGACCACATCCTGCTCCCCTTGCTTAATCGCTTTCTCACTCTCATCGGCCGGCGTCTGCATGATCGCAATGACAAGGCCCGCGATCTTACCCAGCCGGTCCGCGCTGGCAATCCACTCCTCCATCCCGGCGGCCGGAAGCTCGTAGGTGAAGACCACAGGATCCTCGCCGTACCAGGCCACCTCATAGAGGACCGGCCTCGGCGTCCTGACTTCAAAACCAGAGGACACCGGATCTGCCTGCAGGCTCAGCCGGCCAGGGCCTTTCCTCAACACAACCCCCAGGGCAAACTCCGGGAAAGGCCCGGTTTCCAGCTGATGGTTCAACTGAACCCCGTCCATCCGCCGAAGATCCGTCAATTTGAAATCGGCGATCCCCTTCGCCCTCAATCCCGTAAAAAGCAGATCATAGAATTTCGCCAGCGCCTCAGCCCTGGGATGCTCTGTTGGAATGTAGAGGTTGGTCAGCAACAGAGCCCCTTCGGGCAGCTGGTTGTAGATGTTTTGAAGGATCGCCAGGGGATTCGCGTTGTAGTGCAAGGCGTTGAGCATGGTGACCAGCCGGATGGGGGGCCCTTCCAAAGAACGCAGACCCACCCGAAGCATGTCTTCCTGAATGAAGGGCAGGTCTCCCTTCTCCCAGAAGTTCACCCCTCGCGCATGGGCCTGCTGCTCCAACGCCGCCAAGGTCGCGGGATCCTGCTCACCCCGTCTCCAGGCCTTCTTGTCCACGAGGACGGGGCTCATGTTGGGATAGAGGCCGCGGGCTTCCAGCAAAGCGGCTCCGAGCCCTCCCATTCCGTCCACCCAGATAAATGGCCCTTCGGCGTTGAGCTGACCCAGCAATGAGCTCAGACCCTGGCCAAGCGGAGGGACCAACTCGGACGGAAGCTGGTCCAGAACGATGGCATCGTATGTGGGGCCATTTCCTGTCAAGACACGGGCCCGGACCCACCCGGCTTCCGGGGCCCGCTGCTGCTCCATTCCGGCGGCGGGTGAGGGAACCGGCTGAGTCGCTGGATTGGGCGGGTTGGTGTTGGGAAGAAGGCCGACCGCGCGGCCGATCTGGCGAAGGGTCCGGTCCAGTTCCTCGAGACCCGATCCCTCGACCGATTCGTTGCGAAGCGCGTAGGCAGGGCTGGGCAGAGTCAGGCAAAGTGCCAGGAAAGCGGCGACAAGCCGCGCGGCTGCTTGACGAACTGATTTAGCCACGGGGATTTACCTTTGGGGGGCCTTTGCTATAAGGATACCCGCTCGGCACCGAAAAAATCAAGGGGGGAAGCCGGATTGAAACTAGGTATGATTACTATTAATCTCGCCGGGGCGAAACTTCAGGGATCCGATGGCGCTCAGAAATCGACCCTGGGCTGCCTTGGGAACTACCAGATAGCACGTTCCATCCGGATACAACCCGCGCGAAGGGGTCACGTGACACGGGACAAAAGCCCTCAACATGGGAACGATTTGTTCTATGCCACGGCGATTCACAGAACGGACACGGATTCCCCCATCAGGAACGAAATGCGCTTCATCATCGAAAAATGCGCTGATCCAAGCCGCTTTTATCGATCCCGGTCCTCCGGTGATTTCTTCAGGGATACGCCACTCCCGCGAACCGCCGGCACCCAGGTTCCTGAGATAAGACCAAACCTCTCTGGACTTCACCCGGACCCTATAAACCTTTGGGTAAAACAAAGGTTTTATACCAAATACTTTCTGAACATCTTCCATGAAGGACCGAATGAGTTTTGGATTCAAATTTGTATAAGCCACGCCGTAACGCAACCGAAATTTACCGGCTTTGTAAGTTTTCAGATAACCATAACTGTCCGGTTCCCGATAAGAGAATAAATGTCCGTCGCCACATATATGAGCATGGACGCGAGCGAGCTCCGGAGTAATCAAGCTGGGAATGTGGCATTTGGGTAACGATCGTTGCCTGGGGATCGCGAGGTTGGATAGGGCTGTATTGATTGAGGCGGGTGTGCGATTTAATTTCGTGGCAATTTCCGCGATAGGCAATTTCTTTTCTAAAAACATTTCACGAAGAGTCCGCTTCTCTTCTTCTTCCCAATGCCTAAATGTCGCATCTCTCAAAACAAAATCGGGCCAAACAGAGGACTTGGCCCGACTCTCAACGCTAATCATCATAAATTATTATGGCTAGCGGGGCCAGGATTTGAACCTGGGACCTTCAGGTTATGCGTACCACTCCAGCTTTCGCTGTCCCCACAACTTTGTGGGGTTTGTGGTCTGGACTATCCCTTCATCCACCACGCCTCATGGCGGATGCCCATCCTCTAGTCTCTACACCTTCCCCTGCGAACACGCGATTGCTTCGGCCCTGCGGCCCTCGCAATGACGCCAGGGGTTTGGCTCGGGATTCCCAGTCAAGGGTTCCCCGAATTTGATGGGTGTTGCCTCAGCCGTTACCGGCCGAGCGGCCCAACTTGAGCCTGACGAGCTACCAGACTGCTCTACCCCGCAGTAGAACTTGATTATACCAGGGCTGCGGCTAGCGCTCCAACGATTCCTGCGCACGCCGGAACCTGACCTTGGTCTCGCCGGGGCGGACGAGCCCGAGCTGGCGACGGGCGACCGCCTCAGCGTAAGAGGGATCTTCGCGCAGGCGCTTGGTCTCCTGGATCAGCCGCTGGTTGTCCTGTGCGAGCTGGCGGATCTCCTGGCGGATCTGCGCCTGGCGGCCCTTGAGCTCCGCCCAGCGGACGAGGCCGGGGCCGTACACGATCAGCAGCCCTGCCCCGATTCCAAGCCCGATCAGGAGTTTTTTCTTTGCTTCCACTCCGCTTCTATCCTGAAATGTCCCGCCGGAGGCGGGAGCGCCATTTCACCCCTGCGTAGACCGCCTTCTTGCCCAGTTGCTCCTCGATTCTCAAAAGCTCATTGTACTTCGCCACCCGCTCGCTGCGTGAGACCGACCCGGTTTTGATCTGCCCGGCGCTGACCGCCACAGCCAGATGGGCGATCGTGGTGTCCTCGGTCTCGCCGGAGCGGTGGGAGATCACGGTGCCGTAGCCCGCCTTCTTCGCTGTGCGGATGCAGGTGAGGGTCTCGGTGAGCGTGCCGATCTGGTTGAGCTTGATCAAGATCGCGTTGGCGGCCTTGCGGCGGATGCCGTCCTTCAGGCGGGCGGTGTTGGTGACGAAGAGATCATCCCCTACCAGCTGGACCTTGCCCCCCAACCGGCGGGTCAGGGCGGCCCAGCCGGCCCAATCCTCCTCGGAAAGACCGTCCTCGATGGAGACGATCGGATACCGGCTGATCCACTGGCTGTACAGCTCGATGAGGCTCTGCGCCGGGACGTTGGAGAGCGCCTCTGCTTTCAAGGTGTACCCCTTGCCGGAGTCTGCGGCGAACGTGCTGGAGGCGGCATCCAGTGCCAGCACGATGTCGCGGCCCGGCCGGTAGCCGGCTTTCTCGATGGCCTCGAGGATCACCCGCACCGCCTCCTCGTTGGAGCCCAGGCGGGGCGCAAAGCCGCCCTCATCCCCCACGGCGGTGGAAAGCCCGCGGGATTTCAAGATTCCCTTGAGCGCCTGGAAAACCTCTGCCCCCATCCTCAAGCCCTCGCGGAACCGGGCGGCCCCCACCGGCATGATCATGAACTCCTGGATGTCGAGCCCGTTGTCGGCGTGGAGGCCCCCGTTCAAGATGTTCATGTGGGGGATCGGCAGAAGGTGGGCCTTCGTCCCTCCGAGGTAGGCGTAGAGGGGCTTGCGCTGGAAATGGGAGGCGGCCCGGGCGACGGCGAGGGAGACAGCGAGAATGGCGTTCGCCCCCAGCCGGGACTTGTTGGGTGTGCCGTCGAGGGCGATCAGCTTCTCATCGATTCGCCCCTGCTCGAGGGCGTTCATCCCCTTCAGGGCCGGGGCGATCACCTTCCGCACCGATCCGACTGCCTTCTGCACCCCCTTGCCGCCGAACCGCCCCTTGTCGCCGTCCCGAAGCTCCCACGCCTCGAACTTTCCGGTGGAGGCGCCGCTGGGGACCGCCGCCCGGCCTGGGCAGCCGCTATCCAGAATGACGTCGGCCTCGACCGTGGGGAACCCGCGGGAATCGAGCACCTCCCGCGCCGCAATCTTCTGAATCGCCGTCTTCACCATGAAACCCTGACGGGGTCAGGCACCGCGGTGCCTGACCCCGTTGGTCCTCGCCGCGCCGCTGAGCACCGTCTGGATCACGCGCGGGTACAGCCGGTGCTCCACCCGGTGGATCCGCTCATGCAGACTTTCCTCGGAATCCCCCTCATGTACAGGAACGGCGGCCTGCGCCAGGATGGGCCCATGGTCCACCCGCTCATCCACCCGATGGACGGTGACGCCGGTGACCTTGACCCCGTGCGCCAGCGCATCCCGCACCGCGTGCGTTCCAGGAAAGGCCGGCAGGAGCGCCGGATGGATGTTGAGGATCCGCCCGCGGTAGCGGCGCACGAACCAGGGGGAGAGGATCCGCATGAATCCGGCCAGCACGATGAGGCGGGCGCCCGCCCGATCCACCACCCGGGCCAGCGCCCGATCGAAGGCCTGCCGCGACCGGAATCCCTTGCCGTCCATCACGACCACTGGGATCTTCGCCCGATGGGCCCGCACGAGGGCATACGCGCTGGGGTTGTCGCAGATCATGACGCCGACGCGGGCCTTGAGCACCCCGCGCCGGATGGCCGAGAGGATCGCCTGCAGGTTGGTTCCGTCGCCGGAGCACAAAACCGCGAGGGTCTGGAAAGGAGATCGCCGCGAGCGCTTCGCGCTCTCGCGATGACGGCTCGGCACCATTCGGCCCCGCTTACGCCGCCAGCTTTTGAATCCTGGCGTCCAGCTGGGCCTTGGGCTGAAGGCCCACCAGCCGGTCCACCTCCTGGCCGTTCTTGAAGAAGATGAGGGTGGGGATGTTGAGGATCCCGAATCGGACGGCGATGTTGGTGTTCTGATCCACGTTCACCTTGGCCACGGTGACCTTCCCGCGGTATTTCTGCGACAGCTCCTCCAGGATCGGAGAGACCGCCTTGCACGGGGCGCACCACTCCGCCCAGAAATCCACCACCACCGGGCTCTTGGATTTCAGAACCTCTGCCTCGAACGTTGCCTCTGTGACCGTGACGGTCGCTGCGCCCATGGGATCCTCGGGTTATCCTCTCTGTCCCCCGCGATAGTATAGCAGAGTCAGCCCCCCTGCCGCAAAGAGGCCGCCGATCCCCACCAGAAGGGCGGATTCACTGCAGCGCTCACCCAGCCAGCCGGCGGCCAGCATGCTCAGGATGAAGGCCGAGTTCACCACGATCCCCAGACTGCTGAAGATCCGGCCATGCAGGGTCTCCGGGTGCGCCTCGTGGACCAGCGTGTTCGTGACGATTCCAACCGGCGCCAGGAAGAAGCCGAGGCAACCGGCCGAGAAAGAAGCCGCCCACCGGGACTGCAGAAATCCCACCGCCGCCACGAAGAGCCCAAGCACAAGGCCCGTCCCCAGGAAGGCCAATCCCAGCACCCGGCGCTTCAGCCATCGGGTCGCCCAGCGCCCGTACGCGAGCGACCCGGCCAGCATCCCTATCCCCAGCCAGAGACTGAGGAAGCCGATGTCCTTCGTGACCGTGTGGAGGGAGCGCTGCACGAGGATGGTCCCGAGGACGAGGGTCGCCCCCGCTCCGGCCATGAGCAGGCCCAGCAGGCCCACGATCCGCCGGGTGTCCCCGTGGCTCCACAGCTGCCGGATCCCCTCCCAGACCTCAACGACGATGAGCCGGGTGGATGGGCCGTCTGCCCTGCCGCGCCTCCTCTTGCGCACGATCGGCAGAATGAACGCAGCCGATGCGGCGTAGCTGGCGGCGTTCACCAGGGCGCTGCGGCCGGCCCCGAACCACTCGACGAGGAGCGCCCCCACGAGGAGGATCAATGTCGAGCCGATCATTCCCGAGCTGGTGAAGATCGCGTTGGCCTGGGCCAGCCGGCCGGCCGGGACCACGTCCGGGATCATGGCCAGCCGCGCCGGCACAAAGAAGCCGGCCACGGAGAAGATCGCGAAGATCGCCGCGTAGAAAGGGATCTGCATCCGCCATCCCGCCAGCCACGGCAGGGCCAGGATGACCGCCATCCGGATGAGGTCGCAGGCGATCATCGTCCGCTTGCGGTCCCATCGGTCCACATACGCCCCGGCGACGGGGTTGACCAGGAGGGCCGGCAGGGAGGTCCAGACCAGCACCTTCGCCAGGCTCAGGGTGGAACCGGAGGCGCGCATGGTGATGAGCGCCACGAGGACCAGCTGAGTCAGCCGATCCCCGAACTGGGAAGAGAGCTGCCCCAGCCAGAGCCACCGGAAGTTTCGTTCAGCGAGCAGTGTCCACATGGATAAGAAGAGCCGGCGAGAGGAGCCGGCGCCCTCCGTCAGCCTTCGGCTGACTCCGGGTCGGCCATCCGCCGCTCCCAAGGTTCGCAACGGCTCCTGACCGTCGCCGTTGCCTGCATCGGCCTGCGGCCGGCCGCGGCTCCCCTTCGACTCCTGCGAAAGTCAAAGCCGGCGAGAGGAGCCGAACCTCCGACCCGCTGTTTACGAACTCCCCTCGGTGTTTTCGTCCTGATTGCCGTTGTTCCCTAATCGTTGGGGTACGTAGGACTTCCGCCAACCCCGTTTTCTGCCTGATTCCCCGTCGTTCACGCTGGTTCGGCCTGTTCTGTTAGCACCCCGTTAGCACAGCGCCTACAACCAATACTTCCAATAGGCCGGATCTCGAAGTTGCTGAACAAGCTCTTCCTCCAAGTGGTCGGGGAGCTTCTCAACGCTGCGCAAATCATATTCATCGCGATCAACGTCATACAACCATAGCAGGAAAGCATCCGTTGGATTGCCCTCGATGGCGATGACCGCCCAAACGCCGCCGAAGTCGTTGGGCTCCAAGCCGACGACGAGGAATTTCTTCGCGTAAATATCGATGAATTTCTCTCCGTCAAGAGCCGCCAGGGCGGCTTCGGGAGATGAGTTGCGGATCTGAAGGATGCGGTCGAAGTTTCTGCGAATCTCAGCGGGAATCGGCGTTTTATAGATCTCCTCCAATCCTCCGACACGGCTCGAAAACGCGGCTGAACAAAAAGTGAGCCATACAACCAGAAACGTCAAGATTCGATAAAACAATGTCTGTCGCCCACTAATCGCA
>CAYJQV010000040.1:0-14272 GCA_964372395.1 uncultured Planctomycetia bacterium
CGGAGCCTCACCGTGGGGGATACCTACCGCAACGTGACTCCTGGCGACGGGGAGGTGCTCGTCTTCGATGCGCTGGGGATCGGATTGCCGGTCGGCAACCCAGTCCCCGCCGGCCCCCTGCACGTCGTGGGAGTGAACGGGGTGGTGAGCTCCGCCATCTTCGTGCCGGGAACGGGGGCCGGCTCGGAGATCCGGGTCGGGATCGGGACGCAGAATCCCCGGACCCGGTTGGACCTCCGGGGTGCCCTGACCTTGGAGGACGTAAACGGCGCTGGGGTGATCTATTTCCGGAACACGCAGGTGAACCCGCTCGTGCCCGTGGGTCTCTACATCCGATCGGACGATGATCCCGCGACCTTCGAGGCGGCCAGCGAGCGGGTGTTCATCGGCGCCTCCGGCAACGTGGGGATCGGGACGGCGGCACCGACCGTCCGGCTGGATGTGGCGCAGAATAACGCGGTTCGGGTGGGCAACGCGTATCTCTCGAGCGGGGACTCCACGCCCGCTGATCCCTCCCGCTGGGCTCATTTTGGGCTAGACGCCTGGTTCAGGGGGGATCAGTGGATCTTCACCAACCCGGGGCGGGGGATCTCTTTGGTGCAGCTGCAGAATGACTCGATCAGCTTCTTCACGAACGCGGACAGCACGTTCGCGGGATGGGCGAACCGGATGCACATCAATGCCGCCGGAAACGTGGGGATCAGGACGACGGCGCCTCAAACGGCGCTGCACGTCAACGCGGTCAACCATGCGATACGGATCACGGATCCTAACCTTCCCAATCGGCGTGTCCTGCTCGGGACCAACCAGGGCGGAAACGCTGTGTTCCTGGAGTTATCGCAGGATGTCACCCAATATAACAACAGGACCTGGCAGCTGGACATCTTTCCGGATAATCGGTTTGCGATTGTCCAGCCGGGTCAGCTTGACCGCGTCACCGTTCTTCCCAACGGCAACGTGGGGATTGGACAGTTCGCCCCTGCCCACAGACTTCAGGTGCAGGGCAACGCGGGTAAGACAGTGGGGGGACAGTTATGGATAAACCTGTCGGACGGGCGGGCCAAGACGGACATTCGGCCCGTGCGGGATGCGGTGGCAGCCCTCGAGAGACTCCGTCCGGTTCATTTCCGGTATGCGGATTGGTACCGGAAGAAGAACCCCGATGTGGAGGATCACCCCTCTGCCAGCTTCGTCGCCCAGGAGTATGCCAAGGTTTTCCCCCACAGCGTGACGCCGGACGAGGAAGGGTACCTTTACATGAACGCCAGCGACCTGCTGCCGTATCTGGTCCGGGCGGTTCAGGAGCTTCGGGAAGAGAACAACATCCTGCGCAGGCGGATGGAGGTATACGAGAAGGGAGGCGAGTCTGCCGCTGGTCGGGACCCGGCCCGTGAACGAATATGAGGTCCACAGCACCATCCGCCGGCCCTGGGTGCCGATCGCCCTGGGGGCACTCCTCTACCCATTCCGCTCTTTCTTCCTCGTCACGGGCCTCATGCTCCGCGGGATCCTCCGGCCTGAAAGCCCGGTCGAGTTTTTCGGCTGCCTGATCATCGGCATTCCCTTCTTTCTCATTGCGCTGTACCTCATTCAGAAGGTCGCGCGCCTGACGCTGCTGAATCTGCTCGGGGAGGAGGCCCTTCGAGTTGAGCCGGGCCGGCTGATGCTGCGGCAGAGCGTCTTCGGGCTGGGTCGGTGGAGGAGCTTCCCGGTGGATTCGATCACCGATTTCAGCCTGGGGGGGACGCAGTTTCTGGAGGGATCTAATCAGAAAGAGGACCGGGTGAAGCTGGAGGAGCTCGTGCGGCTCAAGCGAATCTTCGGATGGCTCGAGGGTGGCCTGCGCCTCTTCCGGCTCTGGCCGGCGTTCGTCTTCCGGGCGAAGGGGCAGGTGCGCTGGTTCGGCTTCGGCCTGGAGCAGTCTCAGGCGCGGGAGATCCTCGCGCGGCTGAGGTACCACCTGCCGGAGGGCGCCTTCGCCCAGACAGGGGAGCTCCATGCCTAGGTTTCGCGACGTGGCGGAGGCGCTGAAGCTGGAGCACACGATCTTCGCGCTGCCCTTTGCCTACCTGGGGCTCTGGACCGCTTCGGGCGGGGCGCCGGCCTGGGCCACGGTGGGCTGGGTGACCTTAGGCATGGTGGGGGCCCGGACCGCCGGCATGGCCGTAAACCGGATCCTGGACCGGTCGCTGGACCGGCTCAACCCGCGGACCAAGGGATGGCCGGTGCCGGCGGGAAGGGTGACGGTGCCGTTCCTGGCGGGGGCGGCGATCCTGGCGGCCGGGTTCTTCTTCTTTTCGGCCGGCCGGCTCAATCCCCTCTGCCTGAAACTGGCCCCCTGGGCGCTGGGGCTCGTGCTGGTTTACCCCACGCTGAAGCGCTTCACCTGGATCTGTCACTTCTGGCTCGGGGCGGTGCTGGCCTGCGCACCGGTAGGGGGGTGGCTCGCGGTCACCGGCCGGTGGGAGCCGGAGATCGTCCCGCTGGCCCTGGCGGTTCTCTTCTGGGTGGCCGGCTTCGACATCCTTTACGCCTTGCTAGACCTTGACTTTGATCGAACGCACCGCGTATATTCAATTCCACAGCGGTTCGGAATGGAAGCCGCGCTTGCCGTCTCCGCGGCCTGCCACCTGTTTGCGGCGGCCGGCCTTGCCTGGTTCGGATGGATCTCGCGGGCGGGGGCGTGGTTCTGGATCGGCTGGGCCGGCGTCACGGGGCTGCTCTGCTACGAGCACCGGCTGGTGGGACCCAACCGCTTGGATCGGATCAACAAGGCCTTCTTCACGGTGAATGGCTGGATCAGCGTCTCCTTTTTCCTATTCACGCTGCTGGATCTCAAATTTAGAGGATAAACCTAACCCCGATGGGGTCTGACCCCGCGGGGTCAGACCCCCAACAGAGATTTGAAGTCATGACTCATCCGATCGTCGCGATCACGGGTGCATCCGGCTCCTGCTACGGCATACGGTTGCTGGAGGCCCTCATCGCCCAGGGGTTGGAGCCGCACGTGGTGGTGAGCCCTGCCGGCCGTCAGGTGATGGCGGTGGAGCTGGGCTCCGGCGAGCTGAAGGACCATCTGGGGCCCCACGGCTGGCGAGAGGAGGATGTGCGGGATCTTTCCTCCCCGCTGGCGAGCGGGTCGTTCCAAACCCCGGGCATGGTGATCATCCCCTGCTCCACCGGAACGCTGGGAAGCGTCGCCCACGGGATCTCCTCCAATCTCATCCATCGGGCGGCAGAGGTTTGCCTGAAGGAGCGCCGGCGCCTCATCGTGGTCCCGAGGGAGACTCCCCTCTCGGAGATCACCTTGAGGAACATGCTGACGCTGGCCGAGGCCGGCGCGCACGTGGTGCCGGCCAGCCCCGGCTTCTACCATCGGCCGGCTTCGATGCAGGATCTGGTCGATTTTGTGGTAGCCCGCGTGCTGGATCTCATGGAGGTCCCGCACACCCTCTCCCGGCGCTGGACCGGCCTGCCCGCCCTGAGCGAAGCCGAAGGGCCCGCCCTGGAAACCCCAATGGGGTCTGGCCCCTTTGGGGGTCAGACCCCATATGGTTTTAACGATTAGTCCCGAGTTCGCCCAGATCGCCAAGCGCGTCCACGCTCGGCAGCGCTTGAGCCGCGAGGAGGGGATCCGGCTGTTCGATGCGGACCTGGTCACCCTGGGCACCCTGGCGAACGAAATGCGCGAGCGCCTGCACGGGGACACCACCTACTACACCCACACGCTCCACCTGAACTACTCCAACGCCTGCGTCCTCTCCTGCGGGCTGTGCGCCTTCTTCCGCCCGCTGGATCACCCGCAGGCGTATACCTTCTCGCTGGACGAGATCGGCGCCAAGGCGGAGGCCGCCGGCAAGCGGGGGGTGCGGGAGTTCCACGTGACCGGCGGCTTGAACCCCAAGCTGCCGCTCTCCTATTACGAGGAGATGTTCCGGCTGCTGAAACGGACGGTGCCCGGGGCGACCATCAAGGCGTTCACGTCGGTGGAGATTGATTTCTTCTCAAAGCTGTACCGGCTTTCGGTGGACGAGCTGTTCCGGCGGCTGAAGGCGGCCGGCATGGACTGCATGCCCGGCGGCGGGGCGGAGATCCTCGCCAAAAGGGTGCGCGACATCGTCTGCCCCGAAAAGATCTCCGGCGAACGGTGGCTGGCGGTGCAGCGGCAGGCGCATGCCAACGGCATCCCCACCAACGCCACCATGCTCTACGGGCATGTGGAGACGGTCGAGGAGCGGGTGGATCACATGCTGGCAATCCGGGCCCTGCAAGACGAGACCGGCGGGATTCAGGCGTTTGTGCCGCTGTCGTTCCACGCGGAAGGGACCGCCTTCCCAGACATCCCGCCGGCCACCGGGATGGAGGATCTGAGGGTGTACGCGATCTCGCGTCTTCTGCTGGACAACGTCCCCCACGTGAAGCTCCTCTGGACCTACGTGGGGACCAAGATGATCCAGGTGGCGTTGGACTTCGGCGTGGACGACGTCGGCTCCACCAACATGGAGGAGCGGATCGTCAAGGCGGCGGGGGCGAATCACACCGGCGCCCCGTCGGTGGAGGAGCTCACCCGCATGATCCGGCAGGCGGGCCGCAGCCCGCGGCTCATCGACAGCTTGTATGGGAATGAAAATGCGAACTGATAAAAACCTGACGGGGTCTGACCCCGCGGGGTCAGACCCCGCCCATCTCGCGATGGAGAGACTCCGGGTCGGCGACATCCGGTTCCTCAACTCCTGGCCGGTCACCTATGCGCTGCGGCACGGGATCGTTCCCGCCCCGATCCATTGGGTGCCGGGCACGCCGGCGGAGCTCAACCGCCGCCTCCTGATCGGCGATCTGGACGCCAGCGCTGTCTCTTCCATCCTCTATCTTCGCCACCCGGAGGAGCTGGTGCCGGTCCCCGGCCTGTGCATCCGTTCCGACGCCGGCGTGCACAGCGTTCTCGTGGTGAGCCGCCAGCCGCTTGCCACGCTGAAGGGCCGCACGATCGGGGTCAGCAATCAGGGGGAGACGACCCCCCTGCTGCTGAAGATCCTCTCGCGTCGGCAGCGGCTCAAGGTGAATCTTGCAGTGACCGCCCTGCGCTACCCGGAGATCCTCGCCGAGTATCCGGCTGCGCTGCTCATCGGAGACGAGGCGCTGCGGGCAAGCCAATCGGCCGATGGGCTCCAGTGGTGGGATCTGGGGGAGGCCTGGACCCGGTGGACCGGCGAGCCGTTCGTCTATGCCCTGTGGGCCGTGCGCCGTTCCCTCCTCGACCGCCGGCCGGAGGCGCTCGAAGAGCTGCGCCAGGCGCTGGAGTCGTCCTACCGCTGGGGACGCAGCCACGAATCGGAGCTGGTCGCCGCCATGCGCAAGACCTTTCCGTTTGAGACGACGTTCCTGCGCAGGTACCAGGCCGCTCTCTCCTACGCTCTGGACGCCAAGGCGTGGCGGGGGCTTGCGCGGTTTGCACGCGAGGCGGAGGCGGTGGGGGAGCTACCCCACGGAACGGCGGGGAAGCTCGCCCGGCTACGGACTTCGGCGGCCGGCCGTCGCGAGCGCATTGTCATTCCCGCGGAAGCGGGAATCTCTTGGGAGGAGCGATCCCCGCTTGCGCGGGGATGACGCCGATGGGGCACGGCAATGGCATCCTTGAAAAAGCCGTCGCCGGCGAGCGGCTTGAGCCGGAGGAAGCGCTCCGGATCTACGAGGAGGCGCCTCTGTTGGTCCTCGGCTCGGCGGCGGACCGGATCCGCCGGCGGCTCCACCCGGACAACCTCGGAACCTTCGTGGTGGACCGGAACATCAACTACACCAACGCCTGCGTCGCCGACTGCTCCTTCTGCGCCTTCTATCGCCCGCCCGGCCACCCGGAGGCGTACCGGCTGCCGACCGAGGAGATCCTTCGCCGGGTCGGGGAGCTGGCGGCGATGGGCGGAACGCAGGTCCTCCTGCAGGGAGGGCTGGATCCGGAGCTGCCCCTTTCCTATTACGAGGAGCTGTGCCGGGCGATCAAGGCGCAATACCCCCGGATCCACCTGCACTCCTTCTCCGCGCCGGAGATCGACACGATGGCTTCAGTTTCCGGGAAGGGCTATCGGGAGGTTTTTGAGGCGCTGAAATCGGCCGGGCTGGACTCCATGCCCGGCGGCGGGGCCGAGATCCTGGTGGAAAGGGTGCGGCAGGAGGTGAGCCCGAAGAAGCTCTCCGCTGCCGGCTGGTTTGCGGTCCACCGGGCCGCGCACGAAGCGGGGTTGAAGACCACCTGCACCATGACGTACGGGATGGTGGAAACGGCCGCGGAGCGGGTGGAGCATCTCATCGCCTTGCGCCGGCTTCAGGACGAGACGAACGGCTTCCGGGCCTTCATCCCCTGGAGCTTCCAGAGGGGGCATACCGTGCTGGATGCCCCGCCGGCGGGCGGCATGGAGTATCTGAAGATCATCGCCCTGGCGCGGCTGGTGCTGGACAACGTCCCGAACATCCAGGCCGGCTGGGTGACCGAGGGACCGAAGCTGGCTCAGCTGGCGCTGCAATTTGGGGCGAACGATTTCGGGGGCATCCTGGTGGACGAGGTGGTGGTGGGTGCGACGGGGATGATCTACCGCGTGGACCGGGCGGAGGCGATCCGCCTCATCCGCGGGACGGGCCGGGTTCCCGCGCAGAGGAACACCAGGTACGAGATCCTGCGCATCTACAGCGAGGGTGACGATGAAGCTGGCCGAGATCTACCGGCCGATTCAATCGCAGCTTCAGGCCGCTGAGGCGCTGCTCCTCAGGGAGCTGGCCTCGGACGGCGCGGCTCGATCCGGTCTCATGGGGGAGCTGACCCGGCATGTGGCGCGCATGCCGGGGAAGCGGATCCGGCCCGCGCTGGCGCTGCTCGGCGCGGCCATCGCGCGTAAAACCAAAAGGGGTCAGACCCCTTTGGACCCAAAGGGGTCTGACCCCATCGGGTCTCAGGCGATCGGGCTCGCCGCCGCGGTGGAGATGATCCACACCGCCACCCTGCTTCACGACGATGTGATCGACGGGGCCTCCCTCCGGCGCGGGCTTTCCACCCTGAACGCCAAATGGGGCGACACCCTTTCGGTCCTCTCCGGCGATTACCTGTACTCCCAGGCATTCTGTCTTTTGAGCGAGCTGAGGAATCCCGAGGTGCTGCGGCTCATGTCCGACACCGCACGGACGGTCTGCGAAGGAGAGGTGGCGCAGATCCAGCACCAGTACGACCTGACCCTGACCCGCTCGCGGTATCTCAAGATCATCGAGTGGAAGACCGCTTCCCTCATGGGTGCAGCGTCACAGGCCGGCGCGCTGCTGGGAGGGGCCTCCCCCGCCGCCGCAGGCAGGCTGGGTGTTTTCGGAAGCTGTTTTGGGCTCGCCTTCCAGATCCTGGACGACACGCAGGATCTGGTGGGTGACGAGGGGGTGCAGGGCAAGTCTCTCGGAACCGATCTGGTGCTGGGCCAGATGACGCTGCCCCTTCTTTGCCTGAGGGACAGGGGCGGGCCGGAGCTCAAGAGTCGGATGGCGCAGTGGTTCAACGGCAACGGGGCCCGCTCCACGGAGGAGGCGCAGGATCAGCTCAAGGCCCTGAAAGAGGAGGCGCTCCGCCACAAGGTTCCCGCCACCTGCCGCCGCGCGGCCCATCGCTACCTTTCCCGCGCGCGGGCCGCCCTGGCTCCGTTCCCGGCGTCCAGTTACAAGATGAGTCTCCTGGCTCTGGGAGACTATCTGCTCCAGTAACCCCCTTGTCTTGAGGGGATGCTTCCGGCATAATAGGAATTTCTAAGCCGTTTTCTCGGTGGCCACCTACCCAATCTTTCTGGAACTGCAGGGTCGCCCGTGCCTGGTGATCGGGGGAGGGGTGGTGGCTTACCGGAAGGCGGCGGCCCTGCTTCGGTGTGGGGCCCGCGTGACGGTAGCGGCCCCCGCGGCCTCGGCCGGGCTCAAGCGCCTGGCGCGGTCCCGAAGGATCCGGTGGAGGGGGCGTCGATTCCTGCCGGGTGACCTCAAGGGTATCGAGCTGGTGATCGCCGCGACGGACGATCCGGCGGTCAACGGCCCGGCCTCCCGCGAGGCACGCCGCCGCGGGATCTGGATCAACGTCGTGGATCAGCCGGGGTTGTGCTCGTTCATACTGCCCTCCGTGGTGCGGCGCGGGAGATTGGTTTTGGCGATCTCCACCGGCGGGGCCAGCCCCGCGCTGGCCAAATGGATCCGGAAGGATCTCCAGGCGAGGTACGGGCCGGAGTTCGGCAGGCTGGCGGCGCGAATGGCTGGAGCAAGGGGCCGGGTCCTGCAAGCGGTTCCATCGAGTGCCCGCCGCAGGCGGCTGTTCGAGAAGGCGCTGAGGGCGTACCTCGACGTTCTTCAGGCGGGGTCAGACCCTCTGGGGTCAGACCCCGGAGGGTCTGACCCCATGGGGGTTCACAAAGGGGCTTGAGGGGTCTGGCCCCGGAGGGTCTTGAGATGATCGCGACCCACATCGTCATCCTGTTCGCCAGTTACATCGCTTTTTGCCTGGCGGTGCTGACCGGGTTGGCGTTTCTGCTTCAGGATTCCGGGTTGAAGAGGAAGGACCCCGCGGTTCTGGCGGGCCGGGCGATCTCCCTGGAGCTTCTGGATCGGATGAACCTGGCCTTTGTGGTGGCCGGATTCGTCCTTTTCAGCGCGGGGGTGATCCAGGGGCAGCTCCTGGCCCGGGCCGAGTGGGGCCGCTTCTTCACGGGCGATCCGAGGGTGCACTGGAGCCTGATCACCTGGACGGCCTACGCGGGGGTTCTGGCGGTCCGGCTGAAGCTGGGATTCAGAGGCCGGCGGGTGATCGTCCTGTCGGTCATGTCGTTCCTGCTGGTCCTGTTCACCTTTGCGGGGGTCAACCACGTGCTGGCCGGCCGGGCCGGATTCTAGGAGAGGGCGGATGGAGATTGCGGTTCTGGGGCTGAACCACCGCACGGCACCTGTGGAGCTTCGGGAGAAGGTCGCCTTCGGCCAGAGGCAGGTTCCCGCCGCCCTTCAGGCGATGCAGCAGCAGATCGGGACGCAGGAATCGGTGATCCTCTCCACCTGCAACCGGGTGGAGCTGTACGCCGTGCTTCCGGAGGTCAACGGACGCCGGAGCCGCCTGGAGCAGTTCCTTGCCGATTTCCACGGCCTGCAGCCGGCGATTCTGAGCGACCGGCTCTACTGGCACCTGGCGCCGGATTCGGTCCGGCATCTTTTCAAGGTCGCCTCCGGCCTGGATTCGATGGTGGTGGGGGAATCGGAGATCCTCGGGCAGGTCCGGGAGGCGTACAGTCAGGCGGTAGCCACCCGGAGCGTGGGGCCGGTCCTCCATCGTTTGTTCCAGACGGCGCTGAAGACCGGCAAGGAGGTGCGCTCCCGCACGCGGATCGGGCAGGGGGCGACCTCCGTGAGCTCCGCGGCGGTGGAGCTGGCCCGGCGGATCTTCCGGAATCTCTCTTCCAAGACGATCCTGGTCGTCGGGGCGGGGCAGATGGCGGAGGGGACCCTGGCCTCCCTGAAGGAGCGGGGAATCCGCTCGGTCCTCGTCGCCAACCGGACGCAGGAGGCGGCGGCCTGCCTGGCGGAGCGCTGCGGCGGGCAGGCGGTTTCCTTGAACGGTCTGGAGGAGGCCCTGGCCGGAACGGACATCGTGATCTGCTCCACATCGGCGGAGGGGTACCTCATGGAGGCCTCGGATGTTCAGCGGGCAATGGGGGCTCGCCGGCAGAGGCCCCTTTTCCTCATCGACATCTCCGTTCCCAGGAACCTGGATCCGGCCATCGGCCGGCTCGAGGACGTCTACCTCTACGACATTGACGACCTGCAGGCAATCGCCTCCGCCAATCTCCAGGTCCGCCTGGCCGAGATGGAGGCCTGCTCCCGCATTGTGGAGAGTGAATTGGATCGGTTCATGGCCCGCTGGTCTCTTCATCCCGATGATGGTCGACTCGTCCGCTCAGCCGCCCCCGCCGCCCGAGGCGCCTAAGCCGGCCCCGGCCGCCCCGAAAGGTCCGCTCAAGTCCATCCAGCAGCAGCAGGTGGATGAGACCAAGGTCTGGAACCTCTGGTTCACGCGGAAGGAGTTCCTCACGCTGGCGGCCTGGGGGGCGTTCCTGGCGGGGCTGGGCGGTTCGCTGCTGGCGGCCCTCCGGTACTTCATCCCGAACGTCACCTACGACCCGCCGTCTGTCTTCAAGGTGGGCCGGGTGGAGGATTACATGGCTGGCCAGGTGGACAACCGCTGGAAGCAGAAACACCGGATCTGGGTCGTGCGCGACCTGCCCTCCCAGGGCGGGGGGCTCTACGTCATCTTCGCCCGCTGCACGCATCTGGGCTGCACGCCGAACTGGCTCTCGGGCCAGAACAAATTCAAGTGCCCGTGCCACGGATCCGGGTTCCGGTGGGGCGGGATCAACTTCGAGGGGCCCGCGCCGCGGCCGCTGGAGCGATGCCGGGTGGCGCTGGCGGATGACGGCCAGATCCTCGTGGATGTCAACACGCGGTTCAAGAATCCCAAGGACTGGGGCAAGCCCGAGGCGTATCTGAAGGTGACGGCCTAAGGATGGCAGATACCCAGCCCCAGGGAACCGCCTCCCCGCGGCAGCAGCGGATCTCCGGCATCGCGCGGGCGATCCGCACCTCGCAGATCTGGCGCTCGATCTTCCGGCACGGCTACCAGGACACGCCGCGCAACCGGGCGCTCATGATCCTCTCCAACGTCTTCCTCCACCTGCATCCGGTCAAGGTTCGCCCCGCCTCCCTGCGGTTCCGCTACACCTGGGGGCTGGGGGGGTTGAGCTTCTATCTGTTCCTCCTGCTGACCGTCACCGGGGTCTTCCTCATGTTCTACTACCGCCCCACCGTCGAGCACGCCTACCTCGACATGAAGGACCTGCGCTTCGTCGTCCCCTTCGGGCCGCTCCTGCGCAACATGCACCGGTGGGCGGCGCATGTCATGGTCCTCTTCGTGATGCTCCACATGGCCTCCGTCTTCTACCGCTCGGCCTACAAGCCGCCGCGGGAGTACAACTGGGTGGTGGGGGTGGTCCTGCTGCTCATCACCTTCCTCCTCTCCTTCACCGGATATCTCCTGCCGTGGGACCAGCTGGCGATCTGGGCGGTGACGGTGGGAACCAACATGGCGGCGGCGACACCCTTCCTCGGCTCGGAGGGGCCGTTTGCGATCGTGACCCCGGAGAACGACGCCCGCTTTGTTCTGCTCGGCTCCAAGCTGGTCGGCCAGGCGGGGCTGCTCCGATTCTACGTGCTGCACTGCGTGCTCCTGCCGCTGGCGTTCGTCTTCCTCGTCTCCCTTCATTTCTGGCGGGTCCGCAAGGATGAATTCTCCGCGATCCCCCTCCCCCCGAAGGAGGAGCGGGCTAAAGGGGTCCGGCCGGAGGAGTGGCTTAAATCCCATCCCGAGGCGTTGCAGGAAAAGGTCTTCACCTGGCCGCACCTGGTCTCGCGGGAGTTCGTGGCGGCGCTGGTGATCACGGCGTTGCTCACCCTCTGGTCCATGCTGGCGCACGCCCCGCTGGAGGAGCTGGCCAATCCGAACAAGACACCCAATCCATCGAAGGCGCCCTGGTACTTCGTGGGGCTGCAGGAGCTTCTGGTCTACTTCGACCCCTGGATCGCGGGGGTGGTCCTGCCCACGCTCATCCTCCTGGGCCTCATGGCGCTGCCCTACGTGGATCCGAGTCCGCGGGGGATCGGCTACTACAACTTCCGGGACCGGATCTTCTCGGTGGGGATCTTCACCTACGGGCTCACCCTCTGGTTCGTCCTGATCTTCATCGGCTATTACATGCGCGGGCCGGGATGGGAGCTGTACCTGCCGTGGGAGCCCTGGGATCACTTCCGGGCGCCCCGGTCGACCGCGGGCCTGCACAACATGCCGAACTGGATGGGGATCCTCTTCCTCGCCGTCTACGGGGGACTGGGGATGCTCCTGCCGAAGGTGCTGTTCAAGAACTTCTACCGGTCGCTGGGGCCGGTCCGCTACGCGGTGGTCGTCTTCTTCGTGCTGGCCATGTTCTTCGTGCCGGTCAAGATGGTCCTGAGGAATCTCTTCGCGATCAAGTACATGGTCTCCTTCCCCGGCTTCAACATCAACATATGAGGCGGGGCGTCTGGAACTGGCTGTTCCTCCTCTCCAGCTTCGGGATGACCCTCATGTTCCTGGTCCTGGTCGGCCAGGAGACCCTGCCGGAGTGGGTCGGGACCCAGAGGGAGTACCACCGCCGGCTGGCGAAGGCGACCGGCGACCCCTCGCGGGCGGGGGCGCCGCTCAAGGTCCGGCAGATCTACCTGCCGGAGTTCAACCGGATTGACCGGTGCGTGACCTGCCACATGGGAGTGGACAACCCCCGGATGGCGGACCAGCCCCAGCCGTTTTCGACGCACCCCGACCTGGGGATCCCCGGATTCCTCCAGGCGCATCCCTTCGAGGAGATCGGCTGCACCATCTGCCACCACGGTCAGGGGCAGGCCACGATCAAGGCGTACGCCCACGGGCCGGTCCCGCACTGGGGGGAGCCGCTCCTGGCGAAGGAGCTCATCGTCGGAACCTGCACCGCCTGCCACGAGAGCATCCGGGGGCTGAGGGGAGCGGAGCGGCTGGTCCAGGCGGTGGCCCTGTTCGAGGACAAGGGGTGCATCGGATGCCACAACCTGCACGGGAAGGGGATGCTGGTGGGCCCGGAGCTGGATGAGACCTGGACCAAGTCGCCGGATCAGTTTGACTTCCGATACGTCAAGGGCGAGGAGCTCGTATCCAACTGGATCGTGGATCATTTCCGGGATCCGCAGCGGGTCGTCCCGGGCTATCCCGCGATCGGGGTTCCTGAATCCAGCATGCCGAACTACGAGCTCACCGAGGAGGAGATCCAACTGCTGACGGCCCTGGTGCTGAGCTTCGCTTCCGAGAAGGGGCAGGAGGGGATGCCGATCCCGGCGCAGTACAAGGTGCGGGCCACTCCCGCGCCGGAACCGGTGTTCGCCTCCAAGCTGGAGCAAGGCGCCGCCGTCTTCCGGAAGTACGGCTGCGCCGCCTGCCACGGGCCGCAGGGCCGAGGGGGGATCTTCAACAAGAACATGGACCAGGGGGAGGAGGTTCCCCCCCTCCTCTACGTGGCCGACGGCTACAGCCGCGAGGAGCTGAAGGAGATCATCCGCGACGGCCGCTTCCCAGGCCGGGCCGACCGTGATCACCTTTCCCCGCCGCTCTGGATGCCCCCCTGGAAGGAGAAGCTCTCGGAAGAGGAGCTCGACGCCCTCGTCGAGTACCTCTATTCCCTCCATCCGGAAGAGCCTGCCCGCTCCGCTTCGTAGCACACGCTCCCCCTTTTCCTTGAAGTTTCCTCTTTTATGATCCAAGTCATAGTGCGGTCGCCTCCCCCTTGACTACACTGTTGCTGAGATTTAGAGTGAGGCCAAGAGATGAGCCGGTTGCCCCTTCGGATCGCAAGTCGGATTCTTCTTTCCCTGACCGGGCTGCTTCTGCTCGCCGGGCCGGCACAGGGGACGCTTGCCAGCCAGTCTTCCTTCAAGAAGGCCTATCCCGACGCCAAGCCGGTTTCCTGCAAGACCTGCCACGAGAATCCGATCGGACGAGCGGGCGACCTCAACGACTACGGGAAGGCCCTCCAGAAGCTGAAGGGTCCCGGCAAGGCCAAGAATCTTTCGGTCGAAGAGATCAAAAGGGTGCCCCTGCCGCCCGTGCCGGATTCCTCCGGGAAGAAGGGCTCTCGCCGCCAGGGGGCGGCACCGATCCTGGCCTCTTACCTCGAGCGGATGACGGAGCCCCCGCGTGCATGGGCCGTGGAGCAAAAAGCCGAGTACGCCGGATCCGAGAGCTGCGCCGCCTGCCACGCGGAGATCGCCAAACAGCATCAACGCTCCGCGCATGCCCGTGTGGGGGCCGGTGGGCCGGGAGGCCTCGATATCAGCTGCGAGTCTTGCCACGGGCCCGGCTCGCTGCACGCCAACGCCGGCGGAGGCAGAGGGGTTGGGGGGCTGATCAATCCCTCCCGGAATCCGGAGAGCTGCTACGCCTGCCACACCGACAAGCGGATGGAATTCGCCCTCCAGTACCATCACCCGGTCCCCGAGGGGCGGATGTCCTGCACCGATTGCCATGCCCCTCATGGGGAGAAGCCCACGCCCCGCTCCGGAAGGGCCCAGAACGAGACCTGTCTGAAGTGCCACGAACAGCTCAAGGGCCCCTGGGTTTTTGAGCACCTGGCGATGCGCGACGGCTGCCTCACCTGCCACCAGC
>CAYJQV010000041.1:0-13971 GCA_964372395.1 uncultured Planctomycetia bacterium
CCAGGCCTGCGAGCGGATTTAGATAGGTCACTAAGGGTGCGTCATAATTCCGCGATGATGGTCACAGACATGAAAAAGCCACCTCACCTGGTAGAATCGGACTTGAAGGTTGCCGGGGGGATCTACTCCCCGAGTCCAATCCGCCCCGAGGAAGCGAGGTGGCATTGGTATCGTAGCAACCGAAGGGCACCTGGTCAAGCTGCTGACCCAGGTGGTCCGACGACTCCGGCTGGAACCTCCCAAGCGCCGGGGGCGTCCCTACGTCTACTCCTGGCCGGTGATCCTGGGCTGCTTTGTGGTGATGGTCAACTACCGGTTGACCGGCTTCCGCAGCCTGCACCGGTTCCTGAAGAATCATCTCACCATCGCCCAGGCGTGCGGGCTGCCGCCGGACCGATTTCCCACCGACCGGACCTTCAGCCGGCGGTTCCAGAAGCTGGATGGAATCCTGATGCAAGCGGCCGCCCAGTTGTTGCGTCGATTGGCTTCCCGGAAGATTCTGCGCTGGGCCCTGACCGTCATCGATGGAACCGCTCTGGTAGCCAAAGGCCGGCGTCCCAAGGGCAAGGTGGCCGATGGACGCACCCGAGACAAAGAGGCCACCTGGGGATTCTCGACGACGAAAGATTGGTTTTGGGGCTACAAGCTCCACGTCCTGGTGGCCGTCAAGAAGACAATCCTGCCTGTGGCTTGGGTGATTACTCAGGCTCATCGGCAGGAGATCACGCAGTTGATCCGCGTCGTGCGCCAGGCGATCGCTTACCCGGGCAGAAGGCGCCAGCGGATCCGAGACGTGACCGGCGACACCGGATACGACTCGGCGGATCACTATCTCCAACTGGCGCAGAGGAAGATCCGGCTGACCACCCGGATCAATCGGCGCCGCGGGTATCCGCTGAATCGGCTCCAGAGAAAGCGCAAGCGCTACCTGCGGACCTCGCGGGGCCGGTGGCTGATGAAGCGTCGCTCCGATGTGGAGCGGTTCTTCAGCCAGCCCAAGGGGATCTTCCTGTTCGATCCCCTGCCGGTCGTCGGATACCAGAAGGTGACCACCTACGTCAGCTTGGTGCTGGTCAGCTACTTGATCGGAGTGGCCTACAACGGGTTGGCGCACCGCCCGCTCAGGGCGTTGAAGTCGCTGGTGGCCTAAACCGGCTATGGTGACCAAGGGTGCATTCATCGTCAGGGAATTATGACGCTTCCTCAATGGTCTAGTTTTTGGGGGCAGGTCAAACCTGTGGCGAATTTAATGTCCGGTTAGTTCCTGGGGGAAGCGGCCCTCCAGCGCGCCCCGGACGAGCGCCTTCACATCCTCCTTGAAGTCCTGTCTGAGCAGCCAATCCAGGTAGTCGGGATGATCCCGCGCCAGCTCGCGCAGGGAATGTTTTCGGGCGTACTTGCCAAAGACCGGATAAAGCTCGCCGTTCCACCAGCGGAATTTCTTCTCCTCATCGTAGTAATCGTCGATCCGCTCCGACTCGAGGTCCCGCAGGCTCTCGATCCCCTTCCCTGAATCCCCGTATCTCTCCAACTGCGCCTGCAGGATCTCCAGCGTCGCCTCGGTGTCCCCCTTAGCCGTGTGGCCGTTGGTCAGCGCCTTGCTGCAGTAGAACTGGTACGCCGCCTTCAGGTCCCGCTTCTCGTAGCGGTGGTAGATCCTCTGGGCGTCGTAGATGGCCCTCGCCCGCCAGGCGAACTTGACACCCGCCTCGAAGAACTCCCGCTCCAGGATCACCAGGTCGAACCGCTCCACGTTGAAGCCGGCCAGGTCCGCCTCCCCGATGAACTCCAGCACCTTGCCGGCGATCTCCCTGAAGCGCGGCGCCGTCCGCACATCCTCGTCCCGGATGCCGGTGATCTGGCTCACCCTCGGCGGGATCGGCATGCCCGGATTCACGCGGGACTCGAACTCCTGGCGGGTTCCGTCGGGAAGGAGCTTCACCATCGCGATCTCCACGATCCGGTCCCTCTCCACCCAGGTCCCGGTCGTCTCCAGATCCAGCACCACCAGCGGGCGCTTCAGCTGCACCTCTCTCCTCCCGTCATTGCGCGCAGTAGCGCCAGGCATGCCGCGCCACGCGTGCGATGAATCTCTTGGCCGGCCTGCTGGCGCTTCCGTTCCTTGTCAGGACGCAGATCAGCAGGTCCCCCCGAGGGCCGAAGAGGATTCCGGAATCGTGACAGACCCCCCGCTCGAGCCCCGTCTTGTTCGCCACCACCGTCCCCGGCGGCAGGAGGGCCGGAATCCGATCCCGGATCTCCTGCCCCTTCAAGAGCTCCATCCATCCCCGGGCCGCCTCGCCGCCGCCCACCTCGCGCTCGTAAAACCTCCGCCAGACCAGGGCCGTCTCCTCGGCCGTCGTCACGTTCTCCACCCCCTTGCGCCGCAGGGAGAAATCCATCATCTTCCGCGACAGCCGGGTCTCCTTCAGGCCCATTCGCCGGAAGGAGTCGTTCAGATACTCCAGGCCAAGCAAGTCGATCAGAAGGTTCGCTGCCGTATTGTCGCTGCGCGCAATCATGAGTCCGGCCAGCTCCTCGGCCGTCTGCTGCGTGCCGTCGGGAAGCTCCTTAAGCACCCCCGAGCCCTGGACCTTATCCTTCCGCCGGAGGGTGAGCCGCTGGCCCGGCTGGATCCGGCCCTCATCCACCGCCCGCAGGTAAGCCGCCAGGATCGCCATCTTGACGACGCTGGCGGCTGGGAACAGCTGACCCTCGCGGTACCCCGCCTTCCAGCCGGTCGTCAGGTCCTCCACGAAAAGCGCGCTCTCTCCCTTGAACCGCCGGACCTCCCCCCAGATCTCGCCCTTCAGCTCCTCCCAGCCCGCACGCCGCGCGCGCCACTGGCGCCGCTCCTCGAGGACCCTCTGCTCCTGGTGGTGGGCCGCATGCGCCAGGAGCACCCCCAGCGACAGCCCGCACAGCAGCATCCCCGCGATCAGCCAGCGCCGCACCGCTCACTTCCTCCAATGGTGGTACCGCAGAACCTGGACCACCACGGCGGAAAAGAGGGAAAGGTTCACCACGGTGAATGCGCGGAAGACCCGATCCGGAGAGCGCAGGCCCGAGGGCAGCATGGCCAGCAGACAGACCAGCACCCCCAGCGCCCAGGCGAGACTGATGTCGTCCGAGGATCGGCGGTGCTGGATCCTAACGACGAGCGGGATGTTCCAGAACGGCAGAACGACCGCGGCGATCATTCCCACTGTTTCGATCATCTCGCTTTCTTGCCCTTCAGCAGACGGCCCAGGGTGAAGCGGCCCCCACCCAGAAGGACGAGCGCCCCGGAAACCGTCCAGTAGGCCAGCGCCAGTTCCTTGACAGAGAGGGGATCGGCCCGATGCGCCAGAAATGCCGCCACACTCATCGTGGAGAAGACAAAGAGGGCCGCGACCCGCGTCCCCAGCCCCAGGGCGACACAGATCCCGCCGGCAAACTCCGAAAGGGCCGCCGCCCACGTGAAAAGCTCCGGCATCGGGAATCCCAGCTTGACCACCCCCTCGGAAAAGATGGCCATCTGCCCGCCGAAGATCTTTCCGTAGCCGTGGGTGGCGATGCCCGCCCCCATGAGGATCCTCAGCCACAAGAGGCCCAGATCCGTCACGCGTTCTTTCATCTCGGTCCCCTTTCCTCTCCTATGATGCCCCTGCCTCGGAGCTCAGAATGGCCAGCACCCGGGCGGGGCTGCCCGATCCGCCCCGGATCTTGAGCGGGGCGACGACCACGGTGAATCCCGCCTCAGGCAGCTGCCCCAGGCCGGTCAGGTTCTCGATGATCAGAATCCCTGTCTGGCTCAGGATCTCATGCGCCCGGAACTGGCGCGACGACCCCGGATCGATGCTCAGGGTATCCATTCCCACGACCGCCACCTTCCGCTCCACCAGCCATCCCGCCGCGGTGGGAGAGAGCCCCGGAAAGTGCATCGTCCCCTTCTCATCGGCGTTCCGGTAGGTCCCCTCATCCGGCCAGCGGCTGGCCCATCCGGTCTGGATGAGAACCACCGCACCCCGCGGGATCGGGCCATGGCGCTCCTCCCACTCCATGAAGTCCTCCGGCTCCACCAGGGCATCGGGGTCATCCACCGCCCGTTCCTCGACGGAAACGCGCACCCCCGGTCCCACCAACCGATCGGCCGGGATCTCCCCGATCCCCAGCCCTTTCGGGTTGAAATGGATCGGCGCATCCACGTGCGTGCCGGTATGCTCGCCCAAGGTCAGGCGGTGGGCCAGATACCCGCCGCGCTCAAAGGTGGCGATCTCCTCCTTCTTGAAATGCACCCCGCCGGGGAAGATCGGGGTCTCCTCGGAAAGCTCCTGTGTGAGATCCACCACGCGCCTCTCCTGCTGCGGTCCGGCGCCCGCCAGGCCCACCGCCAACCAAACCGCGGTACCAAGTACCAGCCGGTTCTTACTCACGCGTCGGTTTTGAGGGACGGGGTGCTGATCCTGCCGATCGGAGGATCTCCGCTGCCTGAGGGAACTGCAGGAAATGGGAGCAGTGGCCGCCGGGGTTCTTCTCGAGGTACTTCTGATGGTACTCCTCCGCCAGCCAGAATCTCCCCGCCGGGACGATCTCGGTCACGATCGGACGTTTGAAGAGCCCTGCCTCCCCGAGGATCTGCTTCGAGCGGCGGGCCGCCTGCTCCTGGCCGGCATCGTAGAAGAAGATCGCGGAGCGGTACTGGCTTCCCACGTCCGGCCCCTGCCGGTTGAGGGTCGTCGGGTCGTGCCACTGCCAGAAGGTGGCGAGAAGCTCTTCATATCCCACGCGGGAGGGATCGTACTCCACCTCCAACGCCTCGGCATGCCCGGTCCGGCCGGTGCAGACCTCTTCATAGGTGGGATCCCCGCTGGAACCTCCCATGTATCCCACGCGCGTGGAGACAACGCCGGGGATCTTGGAGAAGATCTTCTCCACACCCCAGAAGCAGCCGGCGGCAAACGCCGCCTTCTTCGTCGAGACCTGCATGGGCTCCTTCCCTGTCGCGCATCCGGCGGAGACCGCCACCGCTGCCGTCATGGCGATCCACCGGGCGACCTTCATTCTACACCCAGGGTGATGTTCCCGTAGGCCGGCGGGGTCATGACCGCATGGTGCGCCCTGGCCGCCTCGGCCAACGGAAATTCCTTGCCCACCACAGGCCTTAAGCTTCCTTGGCGAAAGCCCACGCCCAGCTCCGAATGGATCTTCAGGTACTCCTCCTTCGGCAGATTCCTCAGCCGCATCCCGAAGATTACGGCCTCCTGGAACATGGCGTCGCGGGGATCGATCTCCACAGTCCCGCGCGATCCGATCACCACCACCCGCCCGCCCGGGGCGACGATCTTCAGATCCCTGCCCAGGTTCTCGTTGGCCAGCATCTCCAGGATGACCTCCACACCCTTTCCCGCAGTTTCCTGGAGGATCGCGTCGAAGTGGCCCGGATCGGAGTGATCCAGCACCTCGCCCGCCCCCTGCTCCCGGACGAGCCGCCGGCCGGCCTCCGATCCTGCCGTACCGATCACCGCCAACCCCGCCGCCCGCGCAAGCTGCACCGCGGCCGTTCCCACCCCGCCGCTCGCCCCATGCACCAGCACCCTCTCCGGCTTCTGTGCCCTGGCCTTCTGGAAGAGCGCCACATAGGCGGTGACATACGGGATCCCGATGCAGGCTCCCTGCGCAAAGGAAAGCGCATCCGGAAGCGGATGGACGTGGACCTCATCGAAGATCGCCTTCTCGGCGTACGAGCCGCTCACCGACCGGCCGCCGTACACGCGCTCTCCCACGCGCAGGCGCTCCACCCCAGGCCCCACCGCCTCCACGATCCCGGCGGCGTCGGCACCCGGCGTGTACGGCACCTCCGGCGAGTAGCCGAAGGTTCCTGCCCGCACGTAGGTATCCACCGGGTTCACCCCGGCGGCCTTGACCCGCATCAGAACCTGTCCCGGTCCCGGACGCGGATCCTCCTCTTCCTCAAGCTGCATAACCTCCGGCGGCCCGGTCCGCTGCACCCGAATCCTCTTCATGGCCAAACGGCTCCCATCTCTTTCTCTTCAGCATACGGATCTTTGGGTTGGAAATCCAGCATGGGACGGTGGTATCGTAGGTGCCGGAAAGGAGGTTTCCTATCGGCCAGACACGCCCGGCGCGCGTTAGGATCCTGGTGGGACGGCTTGCCGGCCTGCTGCTGGCTCTGTGCGCGGCGGTCGCCTCGCTTGACCAAGCCGGTTCGGAAGAAACGCCCCCCGCGGCTCCGGACGAACAGCCGGCGATCCAGGCCCTCCTGGACGGCAAGGAAGAGGAGGCGCTGGATCTCCTGTCTGCCGCGGTCACTGCCGGGGCTTACCCTGCGGATCCCTCCCGGGTCGTGGGCCGTTTCGTCGGACTGGCCCCATTCCCCGATGGGGATGCGCCGTCGGAGAGCACCCTCCGGGCGGCGCTGGCCCAATTGCGAGCCGGCGATTACGCCGCGGCCAGCCCCCTGCTCCTGCGGGCGATGGCCGAGGCCCCTCAGCGCCCGGAGCCGTTCCTCTATATCGGGCTGGCGTATCTGGCGCAGGACAAGAACGAAGCGGCCCGGGGAGCGCTCATCAAAGCGGCCGACAATGATCCTCGCTGCTGGCCCTGCCGGCTGGGTCTCTCCATCGCCTTGGAACGGCTCACGAACCTCTCCGAAGCCGAAGCCCATCTTCAAAAGGCCGATGAGCTGGCCCCGGGCCACCCGGTGGTCGCCTACTACCTGGCCCGCCGGGAAATCCGCCGCGGCGATCGGGCGGCCGCCCGTTCCTATTTTGCGCGGACCCATGTGCTGGCGCACCTGGGATCCTCGGAGCCGGCGCTGGGAGAAGAGGAGATCACCCCGCGCGAGGAGGGGTCGTTCGGCGGGCCCGCCGGGATTGTCTCCTTCAAATTCACGCCGGAGGCCGCCCAAACCCTCGTCTCCAAGATCCACCATCACAAGAAGGACGCGGCGGGAAACCCGGTCCGGCCCGCCTCCATCGATCACCCGACCGGGATCGCTGAGCTGGATAAGGCGGGTGAGGAGTTCCTGCTCCCGGATGAGCTGGACAGCGCTTCCCCTCACCGGCACTACGAGGTCACCCTTTCCTTCCGCCCGGAGGAGTTTCCGGAATGGCGGTTCGTGTCAGCCCGGGTTCCGCCGGCCAAGGAGAGGGCGGCGCTCCTGGCCTACCAGCGCCTGGTGGGGATCGTGGAGCTTGTTGAGCTGGATTTCCGCCAGATCTATCCGCCTCCGAAAAAGCGCCAGCCGCCGCAGGTGACCGAGAGCCCCTCTGTTCCTCTCCCGGAGCTCCTCTCCGCGCCGGAGGCGGTGGAGATCGATGGCCGGCGCTACACCCTCAAGCCGTACCTCTGGCGCGACTTTCAGCCGGTCTCCCCGCCGGATGGCAAACCGCTCCTCGCTTCCATCCGTGTCATGGCGGAGGATCTGAAGGAATTCCCGGCCTCCCTTTCGATGGACAAGCTCTGGGTCATCCGGAACCAGCGGGAGGCGTGGGAGGCTGATTTCTCGAAGGAGCCCCGGCCGCAGAACCCCGCCTGGAAACATGTCCTGGAAAGGATCGCCCGCGGCGGCCCCAAGTGGGGTCCCCGGATCACCGTGGATGTCGTGGTACGACTGCGCCGCGGCGAGAAGGAGACCTTCCTTCTCAGGGCCGGCCGGCAGTGGATTGACCGGACCGACTAGCGGGACAGGCGAAACGCGATGAGGGCGAGCGCCCCCGAGACCGCCAGCGCCACGACGCTCGCCCAGTGCGGCACAACCCATCCCCCGATCACCGCCTCCCAGCGCAGGAGCAGCCGCAGCGCGTGGAGCACGGCAACCACCAGGAAGATCGCTCCCGCAATCCGATTGAAGCCCTTTTGCGTCATCTCTGCCACCCTCCTTTCCTGCCCGGCGCCTGCCCCAGGAACCGCTCCCTGACGTCGGGCGCGGGAATCATGCAGCTCTCCTGCTTCCCGAACCAGCGGTAACGGTTCCGCGCGATGAAATCGTAGAAGAAGTCCCGGATCGGGGCCGGGATCACGATGAAGGCAAAGAGGAGCGGCCACAGCCCCTTCATGCGGCGGGCGATCCGCAGGGCGGCGGAGGACTTCACGTGATGCCGGTCCCCTTCCATGAGGATCATCGTGGTGAGTTGATCCGCGCTCAGGCCCAAACGCCGCAGCGCCTCCTGCCCAGCGGAGGTCTGCAGGGCGGCGAAACGGAACCTCTTGTCCGGATCCCTCCGGATCAGGAACCGGACCCAGAAACAGCAGAAGTTGCATACCCCGTCGAACAGGATGAGGGGTGCGGGCTGCTCACTCACGGATCGGCCTTAAGCTTACCGGCTCCAGATACTCCCCCGCATGGGTGCGCGACCACCAGTTCCCGCTGGCCCTCCTCTCCTCCGGCGAGGTGAACCGGTATCGGTACATCCGCATCCGGATGTGTCTCGGCGGCGCATCCGGGAAGGGGTTGCGCGCCAGGAGCCCCAGCACCCCGCGATCGCCCTGCAGGAGCTTCTCCGCCAGCCGGTAGAGCCAGGGGTAATACCGGATGTCCGACATCGCCGCAAACCACATCAGCCAGTCCAGCCGCAGGTGATACGGAGCCACCTGCGGGGGCCGGCGGCCGATGCTGCCCGGCTTGGCCTTGAACTCATACTCCTGCCAGCGGGTCTCCGGCGCCAGGACCTCCTCCCGCGTTCCCTCGACGATGATCTCGTAGCGCTCCCGCGTGATCGAGCCGAACGCGCCATAGGTGTTGACCAGATGCACCGGGTTGAAGCTGTAGTTCATCATCTGCCTCGGAGAGATCAGGTTCCGGATCGGCTCCACGCTCAAGAAGGCCACCACCCCCACCAGCACCCAGATCGCCACCTCATGCGCCGGGGCCCGCGGCTGGACGGCGGCCGCCTGCAGGGGAATCCAGCGGCTTAAGGCAGCATCGCTGAAACAGCTCAAGGCCAGTGCGACGGTCAGCCAATTGAGCCATGAGAAGTTGCCGCTCACGATGAGGAACCCGTGGAACAAGAGGGTGATGATCCCGGCCACTGCGCAGATCGGCTGCGGCGCGAAGAACCCGAACGGGACCACGAGCTCCACGAAGTGGTTCGCGAGCACCCCCGCCTTGTGGAACCAGACCGAGCCGTGGTGGAAGAACCAGCTTAACGGGTTCGGGATCGGCTGGGTCTCGTAGTGATAGAGGAGGCACGTCAGATCCCGCCAGCAGGGGTCCCCCCGCAGCTTGATCAGCCCCGCCCCGAACATCACCCGAAACAGCATCCACCGGAGCAGCCAGACCACTGCCGCCGGCGAGGCGCTCTTCGCCGCGCCGAACCAGATCGTGAAGAACCCGGCCTCGAGGAGCATCGACTCCCACCCGAAGGCGTAGAAGGTCTGCCCCACGTTGACGATGGAGAGGTAGAGGACCCACAGGGCCGTCCACACCATCATGGAGAAGAGCGTGCCGAACCGCTCGGAAAGGCCCGTGGCCGCCAGCAGCGAAAGCGTGACGCCGGTCACCGCCGCGATCTTGAACAAACGGTCGGAGTAGTGGAGGAAGAAGAGACTCGGGGCCTGGGAGAACCTGACGTACCTGAGGAACTGCGGAACCGGCAGGAGCCCCCGCTCACCCAGGAGCGGGCAGAACTGATTCAGCGCCACGAGGAAGGCGACCAGGTAGAGGAGGCCCATCGAACGCTGGAACAGGGCCCGCGTGAGCCAGAAGGTCTCCGCCCCTTCCATCCCCATCCTAGAACCCCCGCTTGAAGTAGCTGTAGCGCGGGGCGAACGGCCGGACCCGCTCCTCCAGCTCGGCCAGCTGCGCCGCGGTGAAGGCCTGGAGGCTGGCCACCGCCGCCGCATTCTGCTCCACCTCGGCCGGCGTGGAGCAGCCGATGAGGGCGGTGGCGACCGCCGGCTGGCCCAGCGCATAGCCCATCGCCTCGGCCGGGGTGAACCGCACCGGATCCTCCAGAAGAAATCCGCGGGCCATCACCTTCATGGCGATGACCCCCATCCCTTTTGCCGCCGCTACCGGCAGGAACTGCTCGATGAAGGAGAGCCGCACCCGGTCCGCCGGATTGATGGAGACCAGCGCCGTATCAAACGGGTACCGCCGGGCCGCCCCGATGAGAACATCCGGGGCGGTGTGCCCCGTGATCCCGACGAATCGGACCCTCCCCTGCGCCCTCGCCTCCTCCAGCGCCCGCATCGCCCCGTCCCTGGAGAAGATCTCGTCGAGCTCCTCCATGTCCCTCAAATCGTGCAGCTGCCAAAGATCCAGGTGGTCGGTCTTGAGCCGCCGCAGGGAATCGTCCAGTAGTCTCAGCGATCCATCCCGGCTGCGCTCGTGCGTCTTCGACGCCAGGAAGATCCGCTCCCGGCTTCCCTGCAATCCCTCCCCCAGGTAATCCTGGCTCTGCTGATAGGCCGGCGCCGTATCGAAATAGTTGATCCCCAGCTCCAGCGCCCGGCGGATCACAGGGACCGCCTCCCGCATCCGGCCGGTCGTCCTTAAGATCCCCTCCCCTCCAAGACTCATCAGGCTGACCTTGTGGCCGGTCCGGCCCAGCGGGCGCTTGGGCAGCTCAGCCGGAACCGGCGTCCCCTGCTCCGCCCAACCGGACCGCCCGGCTCCCTTCATGAGCGCCAGCGCCACCAGCCCTTTCCCGATCCAGCCGAGAAATTCACCCCGCGTGACGCGCATCGCTTCCGGCCGGCTGTCGGCGGATCAGGAGCTGCCGATCGCTCTCCTCCAGCACCTCGCATGCGGCGCGGATGTCCGGATCGAGCGAGTTCCAGTTTTCCCGGCTGATCACGCAGTAGCGCCGCTGCGGGAACGGCTGTGCGAGAAGCGGCCCAAACTGCTCCGGGTGGTGGGCGCTGGTGACCCTTGTGACGGCGCTGGAATAGAAGAGGAGCGACGCCGCGTCCGTGCCGGCGACGATCACCTCGCCGGGCGCCTCCGCAAGGATCGGATCCAGGCGCGGGACCAGCCGCAGGGTCTCCGGATAGCGGCTCTTGTGGAGGGGAACCGGATGGAGCGCCAGCCCCAGCGCCGCCAGGGCGGTCGTCGCGACCGCCCCCTTGAGCACGCGCCCCCGCCACAGCGGCGGGATCCACCGCTCGCAGAGGAGTCCGACCCAGAGGGCCGTCGCCGCGTAGGTCGGCAGGATGTAGTAGTGAACCTTGTGCTGGGCGAGACTGAATCCCAGCGGGAACGCCGCCGCCCAGAGGAAGATGAGCCACCAGCGGGGCTCCTCTCTCCGCCGGGCCCTCTGAAGGGCGATCCAGCCGCCGGCCAGGGCGAACGGGAGCAGGTACCAGTACTTGTCCAGGAGCGCCCAGCCGTAGTAGTACCACGGGGTCCCGAGAGGGTTCGCCTGGTAGAGGTGACTGAAGTTCTGAGCATAGTAGTTGCGCCAGAGCGTGTCGCCGTAGAGCGCTCTCTCCAGCCCGATCCAGCCGAAGACCGGCCCCAGCGCGATCCCCCACGCGGCCAGGAAGGACGGATGGACGAGTTCCCGCCACCGCCGGCCCAGCGCCAGATACGCCGTCCCCGCTGCCAGAGGGACCAGCCCCGCCACCTCCTTCGTCATCACCGCCCCCAGCGACGCCGCCCCGGCGAGCAGATACCACGCCTTCGGGCCAGCTTGCGCGCGGACCAGGCCGTAGAAGGCCCAGACGATCCAGGCCACCAGCGGCAGATCCACCCGGCACTGCCGCGCGATCCGCAGCACGTGGTTCGTGCCCAGAAAGGCCATGCCGGCGAACCAGCCGGTCCAGGGCCCGGCGAGGGTCCGCCCCAGCGCAAAGAGCCCGGCCGCCGCCGCCACGGTCATCCCCATCGAGTAGAGCTTCGCCACCCCCGCCGAGACCCCGAACCACTGGAAGAAGAGGGCGGTCGCCCAGATCGTGAGCGGAAAGTGCCAGTAGTGGTGGCTGTTCATCACCGGGTCGAAGGGGAGGAGCCACCGTCCCGAGCCGGCGATCTCCTCGGCCACGGCCGCGTAGTGGATCCCGTCGGTGTCCAGCGAGGGGGCGCCCGCCTGGATGAAGACGAGGAAGGCCGCGATCCCGAGGAGGGAGACGGCGAGCAGCCAGGGTTTCATCGGAAGCGCGTGAGGGTGATGAGCCACAGCATCCGCAGGGCCACGCGGACGGCCCTCCACCGGTTGCCGGTGATCTTGGAGGTCCCCACCCGGCGCCGGTACCGCACCGGGATCTCCACGCACCGGAAGCCCCGGCGGATGACGGCCAGCATGAGCTCCGGTGAGAAATGGGATCCCCCGACCCGCAGGGTATCCGCCACCCCGTCCACGGCCTTGCGGGAAAACACCTTGAAGGTGCATCCCACGTCCGTGAGACGAGGTCCCTGGTGGAGAAGCTGCAGGTACTTCGCTGTGGCCCAGTTCCCCCAGCGAAGCCACACATCCATCCTGGCCCCGTCCTCGATCCAGGCCTTGCGGGTCCGCGTCCCGAAGACGGCGTCGAACTCCCGCGTGAGCGGCAAGAGCCGATCCAGGTCCGCGGGAACAAAGGTCCCGTCCGGCTCCGTCAGACAGACGAGCTCGCCCGACGCATCCCGCAACCCCCGCCGGCAGGCGAAGCCGTAGCCCCGCTGCGGCTCCACCACCACCCGCGCCCCGGCCTCCCGGGCGATCCTCCCCGTGCCGTCGGTGGAGCCGTTGTCCACCACCACCACCTCGTCCACCTCGCGCACCTCCCGGAACCCGCGCACCGCCGCCCCAATCCCCTCGGCCTCATTGAGCGCCGGCAGCACCACACTCACGCGCTTGCCGTCGTACATCGAGCCGGGCTTCAGACGGACCGGTTAAAAATCCAACGAAAAGGCACCTCGGCCTTCTCGGGAGGTCTCCTCTCTTCCCGTTCAGCCAATCCTCGGTAACGCTGCGCGAGACCCCCCAGATAGTCCTGGGCCCTCGCAGCCTCTCCGGTCAGCCCGGGAAGATCGGCGATCTTCCAGAATCCGACGAGGTATCCGATGATCTCCGCGTAGTCCCGGATCGTATAGACCCCGATCCGCCGGGCCACCACGGCGAACTGCGCGTACAGATCCGCCGTCCCGCCGTCCGACATGAGCCGCGCCGGCATCGTGACGGTATTCTTCATCATCTGGGCGAAGGCCAGCACCCCGCCGGCAGGGTCCGTCTCGATGATCTTCCCGACGAACCGCTTGTACGCCTCCTCATGCCGCGACTCGTCCCCGGTGACGAGCGCGCAGATCTGCCCGAGGGTGGGGTCGCCGCTCTCGTTGGCCAGCTGCGCCGTATTCCCGTGAGAGATCTTGGTGGCCCGTTCCTGGAACGAGGTATAGATCAGCCCTCGATAGGGGTCATTGCTGGTCTTCGGGTCGAACCCGTTGCGGATCAGGTACTGCGTGGTAATCTCGACCGCGCGCATGTCCACCCGGCCGGACAGGTACAGGTACCGGTTCAGGATCTCCCCGTGCCGGTTCTCCTCGGCAGTCCATCCGCGGGTCCACCGGGCCCAGGGGCTGTCTGAGGCGCCGGTGTCGTCGTGGACTCCCGGATGGCGGTTGATCATCGTCTGGTAGCTGGGCAGCGCCTCCTCCGTCACCATGTTGCCGACCAGGACGATGAGCACCTCGTCCGGGACGCCGCGCGCCTGATCACGCAACCGCTGTATCTGCTCGCGCCACTCCTCAGAAACCATGTCCGGCAGGATGTCGGAGGGCTGCCATCCCTCAGAGACCTCCTTCAGGAGGCCCAGGTTTTCCTCGACGAACCCCTCGATGCCCTTGACGACCTCGGTATGTTCCAGCATGGCAATCATTGTAGACCGTTTCGAGGTATACTAGAAGTGGCAGGAGGGGATCGGTAAGAGAAGCGCTCCTGCTGATAGGGGTGATTGAGAAGATGGTGTACCGTAACGGCTGAACGGGCGGGTGAAGGCGCCGCAACTCCCCGCCCGTTTAGTGTTTCCGGGTGCCACTTCCGGTGCTAG
>CAYJQV010000042.1:0-13448 GCA_964372395.1 uncultured Planctomycetia bacterium
GAAGCCTGTGCCGCCGCCCCCCATCCCCCGTGCCGGGCCGCCCCCGTTCCCCGGCTGGAGGTTTTGGGATGGGAAGGGGATCGCGGGCGGTGCGCGGGCGGGGCTCTCCCGGACGCGGGGATGGCCCGGACGCGGGGATCGCCTGCCGCGGAGATGATGTGGTGACGCGGCCGGGCCGGCTCGGCTGCGGGGATCGGCGGACAGGCCGGTCCGGGGGAGGGGGGCGGCCGCCCAGGACGGCTCGGCCGCCCCGCCGTGGCGGCCGGCCTCTCTCTCGGCCTCGCTCGTCCCTCGCGTCGCTCGGGACACCGTGGCCGCTCGGCCTGCGAGAAGCCTGTGCCCCCGCCCCCCATCCCCCGTGCCGGGCCGCCCCCGTTCCCCGGCTGGAGGTTTTGGGATGGGAAGGGGATCGCCTGCCGCGGAGGTGGTGTGGTGACGCGGCCGGGCGGGATCGGGGCCGTGCGGTTGCTGCGGGCGTAACTCAATGGAAGAGTTCCTGGCTTCCAACCAGGATATACGGGTTCGATTCCCGTCGCCCGCTCATCCTCCGGCAATCTTCGGGAAATTTCCCTGAAATCTGCTTGACATTTTCTCGCATCGCCCTATAATAGTTGGTTTTGCAATACAGGAACCCCCGTTCCCCGGCGTTTTGCGGGGAGGTGACTCCGCTGGAGTAGCTCAGTCGGTAGAGCACGTCCTTGGTAAGGACGGGGTCACGGGTTCAATTCCCGTCTCCAGCTGAGAAAAGGGGTATTATTTGCTTTTTCCGGCCAACCCGAGAAGAGGAGGCTAAACCATGGCCAAGGAGAAATTTGAGCGCAAGAAAACGCACGTCAACATCGGAACGATCGGCCACGTCGATCACGGCAAGACGACGCTGACCGCCGCGATCACGAAGGTCCTTGCGAAGAAGGGCCAGTCCACGGAGAAGAGCTACGCGGAGATCGCCAAGGGCGGGGTGGTGCGGGGTGAGACCAAGATCCTCACCGTGAGCATCTCGCACGTGGAGTACGAATCGGATGCGCGGCATTACGCGCATGTGGACTGCCCGGGCCACGCGGACTACATCAAGAACATGATCACCGGTGCGGCGCAGATGGACGGGGCGATCCTCGTGGTGAGCGCCCCCGACGGGCCGATGCCGCAGACGAGGGAGCACATCCTGCTGGCGCGGCAGGTGAACGTTCCGGCGATCGTCGTCTATCTGAACAAGTGTGACCTGGTGGAGGACAAGGAGCTGCTGGATCTGGTGGAGCTGGAGGTTCGGGAACTCCTCACCAAGTACAACTTCCCCGGAGACAAGACCCCGATCATCAAGGGAAGCGCCCTGAAGGCGATGAACGGGGACCCCGAAGGCGAGAAGTCGATCCACGAGCTGCTCAAGGCGGTGGACGAGTTCATCCCCACCCCCAAGAGAGAGATTGACAAGCCGTTCCTCATGGCGGTGGAGGACGTCTTCTCCATCACCGGGCGCGGGACCGTGGCGACGGGAAGGGTGGACCGGGGAGTCGTCAAGGTGAACGACGAGGTGGATGTGGTCGGCTTGAGGCCGCAGATCACGAAGTCGGTGGTCACCGGCGTGGAGATGTTCCGGAAGACGCTGGACGAGGGGCTGGCGGGGGACAACCTGGGCGTCCTGCTGCGCGGGATGGACAAGAAGAACCTCGAGCGGGGAATGGTTCTGGCCAAGCCGGGCACCATCACGCCTCACACGAAGTTCAAGGCGGAGGTGTACGCCCTGACCAAGGAGGAAGGGGGGCGGCACACGCCGTTCTTCACCGGCTACCGGCCTCAGTTCTACTTCCGGACGACGGATGTGACCGGCGTGTCGACCCTGCCGAAGGGAACGGAGATGATCATGCCGGGCGACAACGCGAACGTGGACGTGGAGCTCATCAGCCCGATCGCCATGGATAAGGGGCTGCGGTTCGCGATCCGCGAGGGAGGCAAGACGGTCGGCGCAGGGGTGGTCACGGAGATCCTGGCGTAACCCCCGGCGCCGATTTTTTCTGCCCAGCGAAGCTGAGCCCTTGTTGTGCGTGAACTGATCACGTTGGCCTGCGAGAAGTGCCACCGGCGGAACTACGACACCACCCGGAACAAGCGGGAGCATACCGACCGGCTGGAGCTGAAGAAGTACTGCAGGTTCTGCCGGGCCCACACGCTCCACCGGGAGACGAAGTAGGCCAGTAGCTCTAACTGGTAGAGCAACGGACTCCAAATCCGAGGGTTGGGGGTTCGAATCCCTCCTGGCCTGTAACTGTCGGGGATTCGACTTCATCGGTGATTCGAAAGACAGTCACATTCTTGAAGGAGGTTCAGAGCGAGCTGAGTCAGGTCTCATGGCCAGCGCCACGGGAGCTTTGGGAATCGACCAAGTTGGTCTTGGTGACGATGATCCTGCTGGGAGGGGTGATCGGGTTTTTCGATCTGGTCTGCGCGCGCCTGATGAGCTGGATCGTGCGCGGATGAGCAGGCAGTGGTACGTGGTGCACACCCTGACCGGCCAGGAGGAGAAGGTGCGGACCTCCCTGCAGCGGGCGATCGATTCGGGCAAGTGCGGCGAGGCCGTCGCCCAGGTGGTCGTCCCGATGGAGAAGGTCTCGGAGGTCAAGGGCGGCAAGAAGAAGATCTCCGAGCGGCGGGTCTTCCCGGGGTACGTCCTGGTGGAGATGGAGCTGAACGACGACACGTGGTACGTGATCAAGACCACCCCGGGTGTCGCGGGTTTCGTCGGCTCCGGGACGCGCCCTGTGGCCCTGCGGGAGGAGGAGATCCAACAGATCCTGCAGGCGACCCAGGAGAAGATGGAGAAGCCGATCCCCAAGGTGATCTTCGAGAAGGGGGAGTCGGTCCGCATTACGGAGGGCCCCTTCACCAACTTCAACGGGGTGGTGGAGGAGATTCATCCGGACAAGGGGAAGCTGAAGGTCATGGTCACCATCTTCAAACGGGCGACGCCGGTGGAGTTGGAATACTGGCAGGTCGAGAAGGGCTAGGGGATGGCGAGCTGACCGATGGCCAAGAAGGTCGTCGCCTCCATCAAGCTTTACTGCCCGGCGGGTGCCGCCAACCCGGCGCCCCCCATCGGACCGGCTCTGGGATCGCATGGGCTCAACATCGGGGAGTTCTGCAAGCGGTTCAACGACCAGACGCACGGGCAGGAGGGGCTGACCCTGCCGGTGATCATCACCGCGTACGAGGACCGGAGCTTCACCTTCGTGATCAAGAGTCCGCCGGCCTCGGTCCTGCTCAAGCAGGCGTGTGGAATCGCCAAGGCGTCGGGAGCGCCGAACCGGGAGAAGGTGGGCAAGGTTCCCCGATCCAAGGTCCGGGAGATTGCGCAGGCGAAGATGAAGGATCTGAATACCTCCTCCCTCGAGCAGGCGGTCAAGCAGGTGGAGGGAACCGCCCGCAGCATGGGAATTGACGTCGTGGAGGGCTGATGGGGAAGCGGATGGAGGCGGCACGAAAGCTGCTCCAGCCCCGGAAGCCGTACGATCTGGAGGCAGCGATCGAGCTTTTGAAGTCGGCACCGGCACCGAAGTTTGACGAGACGGTGGAGGTTGCCATCTCGTTTGACATCGACCCCAAGCAGAGCGACCAGACGGTGCGGGGAACGGTGGTCCTGCCGCACGGCACGGGCAAGGAAAAGCGGGTGCTGGTCTTCGCCAAGGGTGAGGTCGAGCGGGCGGCCAGGGAAGCCGGGGCGGACTTCGTGGGGGCCGAGGAGCTCGTCGCGAAGATCGAAGGAGGCTGGCTGGATTTCGATGCTGTGATCGCGACACCCGATCTCATGCGGGAGGTGGGCAAGCTCGGCCGGGTCCTGGGGCCCAGGAACCTCATGCCCAGCCCGAAGGCCGGCACTGTGACGAACGATGTGGGCAAGGCGGTCCACGAGGTGAAGAAGGGGAAGGTGGAGTTCAAGATGGACAAGCAGGGAGACATCCATCTGGGAATCGGGAAGCGCTCCTTCCCGACCGACGCCCTGGTGGCCAACGGCCGGGCGCTGATGGAGGCCGTCTGGAAGGCCAAACCGGCTGCGGCCAAGGGACGGTACATCCGAACGGTCTACCTTTCCACCAGCATGGGGCCGGGCTGCCGTTTGGATCCTGCGGAAGGCAGGCCCGCGGCGGCATGACGGCGAAGGCCTCCTCCATGGGAAACGGGGCACCCCTCGGGCGGCAGCTCCGTGAGGGATGGGTCCGGGAGCTGAAGGGGGCCCTTTCCGGCGCGGGCACGGTGCTGGTGGCGCGGTTCAAGCAGATCCCGACGCGGGAGCTGAACCAGCTTCGAATCTCCCTGCGATCCCTGAACGGCTCTTTCTATGTGGTCAAGAACAGCCTCTGCCGGCTGACCTTCCGGGAGCTGGGCCTGACAGATCTGGAGCGGTTGCTGGAGGGGACCTGCGGGGTGAGCCCGGTCCAGGGTGACGTGGCCGCGGCGTGCAAGCTGCTGGTGCAGTTTTCCAAGGATCACGAGGGCTTCGCCCTCCAGGGCGGGGTGACGGCGGGGCAGCTGATGGGCCTGCAGGATCTGAATCTGCTGGCGCGGCTTCCCTCCCGGGAGGTTCTGGTGAGTCAGGTGGTCGCAGGTGTCCGGGCGCCGCTGGCCGGCCTGGTGGGGTCCCTGCAGGGGGTGGTCCGGAAGCTGGCAGGCGTCATGCATTCCATCGTCAAGAAGAAGGAGAAATAGCCATGGCAACAGAGACCAAGGAAGCGCAGGTTCAGGAGAAGAAAACACCGGTGAGCGGGAAGCTGGCCGAGATGATCTCCTCCATCGAGTCGATGACCGTGCTGGAGCTGTCCCAGCTGGTCAAGGCGCTCGAGGAGCATTTCGGTGTGACGGCGGCAGTGCCCATGGCCGTGGCAGCAGGCGGGGCACCGGCTGGTGCGGCCGCGCCCGCCGAGGAGAAGGCGACGTTTGATGTGATCCTTGCGGAGGTGGGGGCCAACAAGATCCAGGTGATCAAGGAGCTGCGTGCTGTGACGACCCTGGGCCTGAAGGAGGCCAAGGATCTCGTGGATTCAGCGCCCAAGCCGGTCAAGGCAGGCGCATCGAAGGAGGAGGCTCAGGCCATCAAGCAGAAGCTCGAAGCGGCCGGGGCCAAGGTCGAGCTGAAGTAGCAAGGAGACTGCATGCTCAAAGAGCGCCATTTCGCCCGCATCCCTGAGAAGCTGGAGATCCCGGACCTGCTGCAGATCCAGACCGGTCCCTTTCACGAGTTCCTGCAGCGGGATGTGGCGAGGACCCGCCGGGAGAACAAGGGGCTTCAGGAGGTGTTCAACGAGGTCTTTCCCATCGAGAGCGCGGACCGAAAGCACCGGCTGGAATTCCTCTCCTACCACACGGGGAAGCCCAAGTACGAGCTGCGGGAGGCGCTGCGCCGGGGGCTGACCTACGCGGCCCCCCTGAGCGTCCGGCTGCGCCTGCGGGGGCCCAAGGAGATGAAGGAGCAGGAGGTCTACCTGGGGGATATCCCGCTCATGACCCCGACCGGCACCTACATCATCAACGGCGACGAGCGGGTCGTGGTCAGCCAGCTCCACCGCTCGCCGGGCGTCTTCTTTGAGGAGGAGATGCACCCCAACGGCAAGCGGATGTTCACCGCGCGGGTGATCCCCTACCGGGGGGCGTGGCTGGAGTTCGAATTCGATTTGACGGACACCCTGCATGCCGTGGTGGACCGCAAGCGCAAGGTCCTGGTCACCACCTTCCTGCGGGCGATCGGGGCCGGAACGGATGAGAAGATCCTGGACGCCTTCTGCGGGGTGGAGACGATCAAGCTCCAGGAGATGCCCGACGTCAAGGAAGCGGTGGGGCGCGTCCTGGCGACCGATCTCATCGATCCGCAGACGCATGGGGTGCTGATCCCGCGGTTCGAGAAGCTGGGCAAGGAGCACCCGACCATGATCTGGAATTCCGAGATCCGGGAGCTCAAGGTCCTGAAGAAGCTGGTTCCCGAGATGGTGCGGACCTTTGAGAAGGACCGGCTCCGGACGGCGGACGACTCGGTCATGGACATCTTCCGGAAGCTGCGCCCGGGGGATCCGGCCACCCTCGCCTCCGCCCAGACGCTGCTCAACCGCCTGTACTTCGATCCGAAGCGGTACGACCTCGGCCGCGTGGGACGGTACATCCTCAATCGGAAGCTGGGGATGAACCGGAGCCTGGACGAGCGGGTGCTGGATCCGGAAACGGTGCTGGCGGTGCTGAGGTATTTCCTCCAGCTCAAGTCGGGGCAGGGAGAGGTGGACGACATCGACCACCTGGGATCGCGGCGCGTGCGCACGGTCGGGGAGCTCCTTCAGAACCAGTTCCGGATCGCGCTGGCGCGGGTGGAGCGGTCGGTGCGGGAGCGGATGGCGATCTTCGATCTGGACGCCACGATGCCGCATCAGCTGGTCAACGCCAAGCTGGTCTCCGGCCTCATCCGCGATTTCTTCGGGCGGTCGCAGCTCTCCCAGTTCCTGGACCAGACGAATCCCCTCGCGGAGCTCACACACAAGCGCCGGCTGTCCGCCTTGGGGCCGGGCGGGCTTTCCCGGAAGCGGGCCGGTTTCGAGGTCCGGGACGTGCACCATTCCCACTACGGGCGGATCTGCCCGATCGAAACCCCGGAGGGGCCGAACATCGGGCTCATCGCCTCCCTCTCCACCTACGCGCAGGTCAACGACTTCGGTTTCATTGAAACCCCCTATTGGGTGGTGGAGAAGGGCCGGGTGACGAATCAGGTGAAGTTCCTTTCCGCCGACGTGGAGGACCGATACGTCATCGCGCAGGCCAACGCGAGGGTGGATGCCGAGGGCCGTCTCCTGGACAAGCTGGTCCGCTGCCGGCACCGCGGCGACTTCCCGCTGGTCCCGCCGAGCGACATCCACTTCAAGGACGTTTCCCCCAAACAGCTGGTTTCGGTAGCCGCCTCCCTGATCCCCTTCCTGGAACACGATGACGCCAACCGCGCCCTCATGGGCTCCAACATGCAGCGGCAGGCCGTTCCGCTCCTGTTCCCGGAACCTCCCCTCATCGGGACCGGGATGGAGGGCCGGGCGGCGCGGGACTCCGGAGCGGTGGTGGTGGCCCGGGAAGCCGGGGTCGTGCGGGAGGTCCAGTCCGACCGGGTGGTGATCGACCGGGCCGTCTATCCGCTGCAAAAGTACGCCAGGTCCAATGCGAATACCTCCATCAACCAGCGGCCGCTGGTGTCGGTCGGCCAAAAGGTGAAGGCGGGACAGGTGATCGCCGACGGCACGGCAACGCAGAGGGGCGTCCTCGCGCTGGGGAGAAACCTGCTCGTGGCGTTCATGCCGTGGCGGGGCTACAACTTCGAGGACGCGATCCTGGTCAGCGAGCGGCTGGTCCGGGAGGACGTCTTCACCTCCATCCACGTGGAGGAGTTCGATATCGAGGCGCGGGACACGCGCCTGGGCAACGAGGAGATCACGCGGGACATCCCGAACGTGGGGGAGGATGCCCTGAAGGACCTCGACGAGCACGGCATCGTCCGCGTGGGGGCGGAGGTCCACCCGGGGGACATCCTGGTGGGAAAGGTGGTGCCGAAATCGGAGACCGAGCAGTCCCCGGAGGAGCGGCTGCTGCGGGCGATCTTCGGGGAGAAGGCGGGGGACGTCCGGGACGCGAGCCTGGTCGTGCCGCCGGGTGTCGAGGGGATTGTGGTGGATGTGAAGGTCTTCTCGCGAAAGAAGGCCCGGCCGAAGTCCAAGGAGGAGCTGGCCGAGGAGCAGAGGAAGATCGGCGAGATCCGCAAGTCCTACGAAGGCCAGATCCGGTCGCTCCGGAAGGAGCGCGCCAAGACCCTGGGCCGTCTGCTGATCGGGCAGAAGCTGGAGCACTCGCTGCTGGATGAGGAGACCGGGGAGGTGTTGCTCGCCCAGCACCACGCGGTCCGGGCGCGGGATCTGGCGAAGCTGGAGCGGGCCGACCTGGAGGATGTGCGGCTGGCGGACAAGACGAAGGAGGAGGAGGCGCGCAAGGCGCTGCGCGTCCTCAGCGACCAGCTGGAGGAGCTGTCCTACGAGGAAGAGCGGGAGGTCGACCAGTACAAGCGGGGAGACGAGCTGCCGCCCGGTGTGCTGAAGAAGGTGGTGGCGTACGTGGCGTCGAAGCGGAAGGTGCAGGTCGGAGACAAGGTCGCGGGACGGCACGGGAACAAGGGGGTCATCGCCAAGATCCTTCCGGAGGAGGACATGCCGTTCCTCCCGGACGGCACGCCGGTGGACATCGTTCTGAACCCGCTGGGGGTGCCCTCCCGCATGAACGTGGGCCAGATCCTGGAGACCCACCTGGGATGGGCGGCCAAGGTGCTGGGGCTGGAGATCTCCTCGCCGGTCTTTGACGGCGCCCGGGAGGTGGAGATCAAGGCCCTCATGAAGGAGGCGAAGGTTCCGGAGGATGGGCAGATCGTCCTGCGGGATGGGACGACCGGCCGCCCCTTCGATCAGAGGGTGACCGTCGGCTACATCTATATGATGAAGCTGATCCACCTGGTGGATGACAAGATCCACGCGCGCTCCATTGGGCCCTACTCGCTGGTCACCCAGCAGCCGCTGGGGGGCAAGGCGCAGTTCGGCGGCCAGCGCTTCGGAGAGATGGAGGTCTGGGCGCTGGAGGCGTATGGGGCGGCCTACACCCTTCAGGAGCTTCTCACGGTGAAGTCGGATGACGTGGTCGGCCGGACCCGCATCTACGAGTCGATCGTCCAGGGAGAGCACTCGCTGCATCCGGGGACCCCGGAGTCTTTCAACGTGCTGGTCAAGGAGCTCCAGAGTCTCTGCCTGGATTTCCGGACCGAGAAAAAGGGGATCTGAAAGGGACCGATGGCGGACAGCACAAGGGAGATGGATCGGCTGGAGCGCGAGAAGCTCGGGCGCGTGGAGAAGGCGGCCCGGGAACTGGGCCTGGGCCCTGCGGGGCCGGCGCCGGAGGCAGCCCTTTTTGATTCGATCACGATCCGCCTCGCCTCCCCGGAGGTGATCCGGTCCTGGTCGCGGGGCGAGGTGAAGAAGCCGGAGACGATCAACTACCGGACCCTCAAGCCGGAGAAGGACGGCCTCTTCTGCGAGCGGATCTTCGGTCCCACGAAGGATTGGGAGTGCAGCTGCGGAAAGTACAAGCGGATCAAGTACAAGGGGATCGTCTGCGACCGGTGCGGCGTGGAGGTCACCCGCTCCAGCGTTCGCCGGGAGCGGATGGGGCACATCGACTTGGCCGCGCCGGTCTCGCATGTCTGGTTCTTCAAGGCGATGCCCAGCCGGCTGGCGACCCTCCTGGACATGAACCTGCGCGATCTGGAGCGGGTCCTCTACTACGAGGAGTACGTCGTCATCGACCCGGGTGAAACGCCGCTCAAGAAGAGGGAGCTCCTGTCCGAGGAGAGGTACCAGGAGGCCCTGAAGAAGTATGGGCATGGATTCGAGGCGAGGATGGGGGCGGAGGCGGTCCGGGACCTCCTGGAGGAGCTGGACCTCGACCGGTTGACGGAGAAGCTCAAGAGGGATTTCAAAACGGCCAAGGGGGAGCAGCTCCAGAAGAAGCTGATCAAGACCATGCGGATCGCCGATGCGTTCCGCAAGTCCAGCAACCGGCCCCAGTGGATGATCCTCTCCGCGCTGCCGGTGATCCCGCCGGACTTAAGGCCCCTGGTTCCGCTGGACGGCGGCCGCTTCGCCACCAGCGACCTCAACGACCTGTACCGCCGCGTGATCAACCGGAACAATCGCCTCAAGAAGCTCATCGAGCTCAAGGCCCCGGATGTGATCGTCCGGAATGAGAAGCGGATGCTGCAGGAGGCCGTGGACGCCCTGTTCGACAACGGCCGCCACGGCAGGCCTGTCCTGGGGCCGGGCAACCGGCCGCTCAAGTCCCTGGCCGACATGCTCAAGGGCAAGCAGGGCAGGTTCCGGCAGAACCTGCTGGGCAAGAGGGTGGATTACTCGGGCCGGTCGGTGATCGTGATCGGGCCGGAGCTGAAGCTGAATCAGTGCGGCCTCCCGAAGAAGATGGCCCTGGAGCTGTTCGAGCCGTTCATCATCAAGAGGCTGCGGGAGCGGGGATTCGTCCACACGATCAAATCGGCGAAGCGGATGGTGGAGCGGGCCCGTCTGGAGGTTTGGGACATTCTGGAAGAGGTGATCCGGGACCATCCGGTGCTTCTGAACCGGGCCCCGACGCTGCACCGGCTGGGGATCCAGGCGTTCGAGCCCTCGCTGATCGAGGGCAAGGCGATCAAGATCCATCCGCTGGTCTGCACCGCGTTCAACGCGGACTTCGACGGGGACCAGATGGCGGTTCATGTGCCGCTGTCCATCGAGGCGCAGATGGAATCCCGGATCCTCATGCTCTCCACCCACAACATCTTCTCCCCGGCCAGCGGGCAGCCGATCGTCAGCCCCACCCAGGACATCGTGCTCGGCTGCCACTACCTGACGCGGGAGAGGACGGACGGCGTCAAGGGAGCGGGCAAGGCCTTCTCCTCCCGGGAGGAGGTGCTGCTGGCGCTGGAGGAAGAGGAGGTGTCCCTGCACGCGAAGGTCAAGCTTCTGGAAGACGGGAAGTTCATGGAGACCACCCCGGGGCGGGTCGTCTTCAGCCAGTACATCCCGCCGGAGGCGGGGTTCGTCAACCGCGTGATGGACAAGACGGCCTTGAGCGATCTGGTGGTCGAGATCTACAAGAAGTGCGGGCACAGCCGGACGACGCAGCTCCTGGACGATCTCAAGCATCTGGGCTTTGAGATGGCCACGCGGGGCGGGCTTTCCATCTCGATCGATCACCTGCAGATCCCGAAGGAGAAGGAAAAGATCATCCAGGAGGCCCGGGCCGAGGTGGGCGAGGTGGAGGATCAGTACCGGAAGGGGCTCATCACCGACGGCGAGCGGTACAACAAGGCGATCGACATCTGGACGCATGCGACGGACCGCGTATCCGACCTCATCTTCAAGCAGATGGATCCCTTCAACCCCGTCTTCCTCATGGCGGATTCGGGCGCGCGGGGATCGAAGCAGCAGATCCGGCAGCTGGCCGGCATGCGGGGTCTCATGGCGAAGCCCTCGGGGGAGATCATCGAGAGCCCCATCACCGCCAACTTCCGTGAGGGGCTGACGGTGCTCGAGTATTTCATCTCGACGCACGGCGCCCGCAAGGGGCTGGCCGACACGGCGCTGAAGACCGCCGACTCGGGATACCTCACGCGGCGGCTGGTGGATGTGGCGCAGGACGTGGCGGTCACGGAGCAGGACTGCGGGACCTTGAACGGCATCCTGATCAGCGCCATCATCGAGGGGGATGAGGTGGTGGTTCCCCTCAAGGAGCGGATCGTGGGGCGCGTCGCCCTGGACAACATCGCCGACGTCATCACCGACACGATCGTCGTCGAGGCGGGGCAGGAGATTACGGAAGAGGCGGCCGGCAAGATCGAGCAGGCGGGCATCGAGAAGATCCGGATCCGGTCGGTGCTCACCTGCGAGTCGAAGCGGGGCGTCTGCATCCGCTGCTACGGGCGGAACCTCGGGACCGGGCGGCTGGTGGAGGTCGGCGAGTCGGTGGGGATCATCGCCGCGCAGTCCATCGGCGAGCCGGGGACGCAGCTGACCATGAGAACCTTCCACATCGGAGGGACCGCGTTCCGGGTGGTGGAGACCTCCCACATCAAGGCGAAGATGCGGGGGGTGCTCAAATTCCACAACCTGCGGGTCGTCCAGAAGGGGAAGGAGTTCGTGGTCTTGAACCGCAACGGGCAGATCTCGATCAACGACGACAGCGGCCGGGAGCTGGACCGCTACACGGTCCCCTCGGGCGCCATCCTCAAGCATGGGGAGGGCGGCAAGGTCGTCAAGGACGAGATCTTCGTGCGGTGGGACCCCTACACCGTTCCGATCCTCACGGAGGGAAGCGGGCGGGTCCGGTTCGAGGATCTGAAGGAAGGGGTCACGATGCGCACCGATGTGGACCCGGCCACCGGCCTGCCGGATCGGATCGTCGTCGAGCATCGGGGCGAGTTCCATCCGCAGCTGGTCCTGGAGGATTCCAAGGGGGATGTGCTGGCCATCTATCCCATCCCGGCGGGGGCGCATGTGGTGGTCAAGGACAGCCAGCGGGTGGAGGCGGGCGACCTCATCGCCAAGACGCCGCGGGTCCTCACCAAGACCAAGGACATCACGGGGGGGCTCCCCCGCGTGGCGGAGCTCTTCGAGGCGCGCAAGCCGAAGGACCCGGCCATCATCAGCGAGATCGACGGCGTCGTGGAGTTCGGGGAGTCGAAGAAGGGCCAGCGGCGGGTGGTCATCAAGAGCCCCACCGGGATGAAGCGGGAATACCTGATCCCTCACGGCAAGCACCTCAACGTCTACAAGGGGGACTGGGTGACGGCCGGCCAGCCGCTGATCGACGGGCCCGTGGTGCCTCAGGACATCCTGCGGATCGGGGGGGACAAGAAGCTGCAGGAGTACCTCGTCAACGAGATCCAGGAGGTCTACCGGCTGCAGGGGGTGCGCATCAACGACAAGCACATCGAGGTGATCGTGCGGCAGATGCTGCGCAAGGTCCGGGTGGACGATCCGGGAGACACCGATTTCCTCGTGGGCAGCCAGGCGGACAAGAGCCGGTTCCAGGAGGAGAACGAGCGGGTCAACAAGCGGGGCGGAAAGCCGGCCTCCGCAACCCAGCTGCTGCTGGGGATCACGAAGGCCTCTCTCTCCACGGAGAGCTTCATCTCGGCGGCCAGCTTCCAGGAGACAACGCGGGTCCTCACCGAGGCGGCGACCGCCGGACGGCGGGATGACCTGCTGGGGCTCAAGGAGAACGTGATCATGGGGCACCTGATCCCGGTGGGATCCGGATTCCCCGAGCACCGGGCGATCGAGCTGGTGAAGAGCGTGCCAGGCCTCGCGGAGCTGGAGGCGGCGGGACCGCCCGAGGGCGGGGATGCCAAGACGGAGGAGCAGGGGTAAGCCATGTGCCCGACGATCGCGCAGCTCATCCGGAAGGGCCGGAAGGAGAAGGGCAAGCGCTCCAAGTCGCCGGCCCTCGAGGGGCGTCCCCAGCTGCGCGGCGTCTGCCTCCAGGTGCGAACGATGACCCCAAAGAAGCCGAACTCCGCGCTTCGGAAGATTTCCCGCGTCCGGCTGACCAACGGGGTGGAGGTCACCTCCTACATCCCGGGGGAGGGGCATAACCTCCAGGAGCACTCGATCGTCCTCGTGAGGGGGGGAAGGGTCAAGGATCTGCCAGGGGTCCGCTACCACATCGTCCGGGGAACATTGGATGCGGCCGGGGTGAATCAGCGTCGGAAATCCCGCTCCAAGTACGGGGCGAAGAGGCCGAAGGGATAAGCGATGAAACGACGGCTCGGCTCCGGTGCCCTGACGGCGGGAGGGCGTGCGGCGGACGGCCTGGCGGGGGCGGGCACGGGTCCCGCTCCGGGGGATTCC
>CAYJQV010000043.1:0-12624 GCA_964372395.1 uncultured Planctomycetia bacterium
CCGTGGGATTTCACCGGGCACTTACCGAACCGCCTACCGACCCTTTACACCCAATGAATCCGAGCAACGCTCGCCACCTCCGTATTACCGCGGCTGCTGGCACGGAGTTGGCCGTGGCTTCCTTCGGCCGTACCGTCAACCGATCCGCCTATTCGGCGGACAGGTATTCTTCCGGCCTGACAGCGGTTTACGACCCGAAGGCCTTCATCCCGCACGCGGCGTCGCATTCTCAGGCTTGCGCCCATTGGAAAATATCCTCGACTGCAGCCTCCCGTAGGAGTCTGGGCAGTGTCTCAGTCCCAGTGTGGCTGACCACCCTCTCAGGCCAGCTACCCGTCATCGCCTTGGTAGGCCGTTACCCTACCAACTAGCTGATGGGACGCGGGCCCATCCTTGAGTGCCAGGTCCTCGCTTTCGCAAGGATCCCCGGCTTTTCCCACAGCCTCCATCGAGGCCGTGGGCTCATGCGGTATTAGCATCCCTTTCGGGATGTTATCCCCCACTCGAGGGCAGGTCACCCACGCGTTACTCACCCGTTTGCCGCTAGACACTCAGCCCTCCATCCCCATCCGCCTTGCGGCCTCAAGGGACTTCAGCCCAAATGTCCCGCTCGACTTGCATGCCTAAACCACGCCGCCAGCGTTCGCTCTGAGCCAGGATCAAACTCTCCATTGAGAAGAAGTTTGACAGCTCGAGACGTCCACTTGAACGACAGGGTCACCCCACCGCCTTGCGGGCGGCGGGGCCACGATCCAGGTTGTCAAAGAGCGAAGCTCTATGAAAAAAACAAGGGCGTCGAAGACGACGCCCTCACCTCGAGATCGGCACCGGGACCGCCCCGGTACCACGAGGTGTTTGACCTCCTCTTCAGACCCTCGCTTCTATATTTTTAACCTGTCAAAGACAGCTTTCAAACGAGTATATGAACACTCCTCTTGTACCGATCCGTCTACTACAAGTATCGGTCAAGCCGAGCGGAGTTTCAAGTGTAAATGTATAGCACCGACGGCGAGGGTTGTCAAGCCCTTTTTCCCTTTTTCCCATTTTTCCCCCGGGAAGGGGGCTGCTTCCAGCCCTGGCCCTCCTCGTCCACCACCCGCCCGTCCTTCAGGTGAAGGACCGACCGGCCGACGTGGAACATCCCCCTCGAACCGGTCCCGGCCGGCTGGGCCTCTCCCTCCGGGACCCCGTCGTGGTCGGATGAAAAACCCTCGTACTCATCCATCTCCACCACGGAATCCGGCCGGACCGTGATCTCGAAGCAGCGGGCGATCCAGAAACGGCGCTTCCCTGCCGGGTACTGCATCCCCTTGCGGAACAGCTCAATCAAGCTCTTTCGATCCATTTCCCCTTCCTCCTCCTGCACGTTCAGTCACTGGGTAGCTTACACGAGTTTTCCACATTTGTCAATAGCGCCTTCCAAATATGGATATAGCTTGATTCCTTCCTCAATCCGTAGTACACTTTGTGCGCAATGGAAGGAGCCGCGAAGAGCCGGCCAGTGGAGCTGATCCAGATGGGAAGCTGGGTCAGGGCCCTGCGCAAGCAGCGGGAGATGAGCCTGGAGCAGCTATCCGCCAAAAGCGGGGTTGCCCTGGCGACCTTGAGCCGGATAGAGAACGGCAAGGGGCCGGGCACCTTCCGCACCCATCAGAAGCTGGCCGACGCCTTCGGCCTGACCCTGCCGGATTTCTACCGGAACCTCCGTTTCGAGGACTCGGAACCTGCCCTTCAGCAGTCGCGCGGCGAGGCGGAAACCTTCACCTACGATGAAAAGGCCACCTCTGTTCTGCTGGCCAGGCAGTCCGCATCCAAGCAGATGTTTCCCCAAATGCTCTTTCTCAAACCGGGCGGCAAGACAGCGCTGGAGCAGTACTCCCCCGGAACGGACCGCTGGCTTTTCGGACTGGAGGGAGCCGTTGTGGTGACGGTGGGCTCCAAGGAATATCGACTGGAGGAGGGGGGGACGCTCTACTTCAAGGCGACCCTCCCGCACCGGGCGGAAAACAGATCGCAGCGGCTGGCCAAGGTGATCTCCGTCACCAGCCCCGCCACGTTCTAGGGGACAACACGAGGAGACAAGCCATGAAGAGGGGAAGGAAGAAGATCCTCATCTGCGACGATGAGCCGGGTGTGCGGGACGCCCTCCGGCTTATCCTGGAGACGGACTACAAGCTTTACTACTCCCGGAACGGCCGCGACGCCGTCGAGCGGGTGGAGCGGTTCAAGCCGGACTTCGTCATGATGGACATCAAGATGCCGTTCCTCAACGGGCTGGAGGCGTTGAAGCAGATCCGCCGGACGAACCCGGCGGTGCCGGTGCTCGTCGTCAGCGGATACGAGGCCAGCGACGTGGCGGCGGAGGCGATCCGGGCCGGGGCGAACGACTACCTGACCAAACCGTTCCACAAGGACGAGGTGGCCAGGAAGGTGCGGAGCATGCTGGGAACCCAGAAAGGCAGCACCGTCCGATGACCCTGCGGCTCCGGATCATCAGCCTCATCGCCCTCCTGGCGGTGATCCTCATCGCCGCCTTCACCGCCCTGCTCATCCAGCGGCAGCTCCGCGTCATCACGGAGAACAATCAGTTCCGCGCCCGCATCGGAACCTTCGCGGCCAAGGGGGCCTTTGAACGGGCGCTCCTGACTTCGATCCGCGCCGGCAATCCGCCCCAGGCCTTCCAGGGGCTCATCCCCGTGCTCAAAGAGGGCCAGCTGGCGGAGGAGGTCCTGGTGGCCGATCTCGAGGGAGGGTTGGTGGCCGGGTCGCGGACGCGCCTGGGTGAGGCCAAGCTCACCGCCGAGGAGACCCGCTGGACCGACTACGCGCGCAAGACGTACAGCCCGAAATCCTGGTTCTACGCGCGGGTGGAACCGGGCGAGGTCACCTTCTACGCGCCGGTCACCCTGGACGACGTGCCCCAGTACATGGCGATCCTGCGCTACTCCCTCGGGAATATGTCGCAGGCGATCCAGGAGGTGTCCGGCCTGTGCGTGCTGGTGGCGCTGGGGGTGATCACCGTTCTCGTCCCCCTCTGCCTGCTCCTCATCCGCTCCATCCTTCATCCCATCCAGATCCTGAATGATGCCACGCGCGACATCGCCGCGGGCAATCTCAGCCAGAAGGTGGATGTGCCCACCGACGACGAGCTGGGGGAGCTGGCGGATACCTTCAACCAGATGACCTCGGCCCTGGTGGTCATGAAGGCCCGCGCGGAGAATGCGAACCCCCTGACCAAGCTGCCCGGCAACAACGTCATCCACGAGGAGATCGAGAAACGGATCAAGGGGAAGAAGAAGTTCGTCGCCGTCTACTCGGACCTCGACAACTTCAAGGCCTTCAATGACAAGTACGGGATCGGGGACGGGGACAAGGCGATCAAGCTCACCGCCCAGGTCATGAAGGAGGCGGTCAAGAAGGGGGCCCCGGGGGACTTCCTCGGCCACGAGGGAGGGGACGATTTCATCGTCCTGACCACCCCGGAGAAGGCAGACGAGGTGACCGGCTACATCTGCACCGAGTTCGACGAGCGGGTCCGGGAGCTCTTCTCTGAGGAGGATCGCCAGCGCGGGTACATCGTCTCCAAGGACCGGGAGGGGAACGTCAAGCAGTTCCCCATCATGACGATCTCGCTGGCGGGGGTCAGCAACGCCCACCGGGAGCTGGCCTCCTACGCGGAGGTCACCAACATCTGCGCGGAGGTCAAGAAGAAGGCCAAGCTCACCTCCAAGGGCGCCGGAAAGTCCAGCTTCGTCCTGGACAAGCGGACCGGCCAGGAAGCGCCGGCGGAAGCCCGCCCTCCCGCCGCCGGAGGCGAGGCCCACTAGCACCTGGATTCCCAGGCGGCGCCTCGCACGCCTCGAACGTGCGCTTCCCTTACGCCGCCGCGAGCCGCTCCAGGTCCGCGGCCAGATGCTGCAGGTTGACGCCCTTCTCCCGCACGTGCTGCCTGAATTCCTCTTCAGTCCGGAGGGTGAGGTTCGCCAGAATCTGCTGAAGGAAGCTTTGAAAGGAGGGCGTCTCCACCCGGATCGGCCCCGGCCCCGCTGAAATCCCACGCGGCCTTGCGAGGGAGTCGAAATGGGTGTGCTCCTCTTCTGTCCCGTAGTATGTGGCCGCGGAAATCTTCTCACGCTGACCGACCAGCGTTTCCACCGCAAGGCCGGTATCGGACCCTCCCAGGTCGAGCGAAAAGTGGCCCAGGTAGCGATCCAACGCGATCAGCCCCGGGTAGCGCCGGACCACACTGGGACCGGCCAGCTGCCATCGAAGCTCCCGGCCCTCGGTCACCTCGTGGAGGGCCTCCAGCACCCGCAGCCGGATCTCGGTTCGCTCTGCCTCCTCCATACCGGCTCCCGGGCCTGGGAATTCCTCCTCGGGAACGGGCCAGGTGACCTCGGGATCCTCCCAGTGGCGACGGATGTGCTCCCAGGCCTCTGCAACGCCGACGCCCCGCTGCTCGGCAAAACGCTCCAGCCATCCGATCGGAACCAACCGAGGCAGGCCGGCCAGTTGAATCGAGCGGACGGTCCTCTCCGGCCAGCCCTTCTTGGGCAGCTCCGAGTAAGAATAGAGGAAGGAATAGAGCTGCGTCGCCAGATCCCACAGTGGCCTGCCCTCGGCCACGGCGTACGTTTGGATGTCCCGGTAGAGCTGCTCGTCATCGGGAATCACCTCTTCCTGCACCCAGAAGACATACTGGTCGCGGGTTCCGGAAACCAGCCCATTCACCATCCGGCGAACCCTTGACCAGAGGAGATCCAGCGGGATGCGTCTGCCGCCCGGATAAGTGACCCCAGGCATCTCCTCGTACAGCTTCTCGATCAGCGGCCGCAGGCGATCCATGAGGCCGTCCCGGGTTTTGCGGAGGGGCTCGTCCCTATTTAAGGTGCTCCGCGGGTCGGAAGGAAACGAGGCCCGGATCCTGTCCTGCTCCTCCATGCCGGCGACGGGGCGGAGTCCCTCCTCCAGGCCGGCGCGGACTTTTTCAGACTGCGGGCCGCGCAGGGTCCTTCCACTGACCTTGGGGTCGGCTGCGGCAGGCGGCTGTCCCAATGCGAAGGCGACACCTACGAAAATCGCCAGGATTTTAACGGGTGGGGACCGATGCATCGTTACAACAAGTGTATCTGACGCAGGGCTCCGGATTCAAGAGATAATATGAATATAATTACGCCTTACAGCGTCAGCCGGAGGAACTGGCGCTTGCCGACCTTGAGGATCGAACCGGGCCGGATGGGAACTGTCGCCTGCGAGTCGGTCACCCGCTGGCCGTCTAAGTCGACACCCCCTTGCTGGATCAGCCGGCGGGCCTCAGATCGAGAGGGGGCCATCTTCGATTCAGCCAGCAGAGCGACCAAGGAAACCTTGCCGTCCCTGAGAAGACTGGACGGAACCTTGAACTCCTGAATCTCGTCGGGGGTTTCTCGGCGCCGGAAAACCTTGTTGAAGCCGGCATCGGCTGCTTCAGCCGCCTTCTCCCCGTGGAACTGGGCGGTGAGGATCCGCGCCAGCTTCTGCTTGGCCTCCATGGGGTGCATCGCCTTGACCTGGGCCATCTTCTCGTCGGTCAAGAGCTCGTAGTAGCGCAGCATGAGGGAGTCCGGGATCGACATGAGCTTGCCGTAGATCTGGTCGGGCGGCTCCGTGACGCCGATGGCGTTGCCGAGGGATTTGGACATCTTCTGCGTGCCGTCGGTTCCTTCCAGGAGCGGCAGGGTGAGGACCACCTGCGGCTCTAAACCGAACCGCTCCTGAAGGGCCCGGCCCATGAGGAGATTGAACTTTTGATCGGTGCCGCCAAGCTCCACGTCCGCCTTCAGCGCGACCGAGTCGTATGCCTGGAGGACAGGGTAGAGGGATTCCGAGACCGTCAGGGAAGCGCCGGATTTGAGCCGCTCGGTGAAGTCGTCCCGCTCCAGCAGGCGCGGCACGGTGAGCTTGTTCGCCACGGCCAGGAAATCGGCCAGCCGCATGGGGCCCAGCCACTCGCTGTTGAACCGGATCTCCATCTTGCTCACGTCCAGGATGCGGGAGATCTGCTCGCGGTAGGTCTTGGCGTTGGCCGAGACCTGCTGGGGGGTGAGGAGCGGCCGGTCCTCGGCGCGGCCCGAGGGGTCGCCGATCATGCCGGTGTAATCGCCGATCAGGAAGACGACGCGGTGGCCGAGTTTCTGGAACTGGGCGAGCTTTCGGAAGAGGACAACGTGGCCCAGGTGCAGGTCGGGGGCGGTGGGATCGAAGCCGGCCTTGACGACGAGCGGCTTGCCCTGCCTGAGCTTGGCCTCGAGCTCCTTCTCCGAGATGAGCTCAGCGGTTCCGCGCTTCAGAAGGGCAAGCTGCTCAGCAACGGGGTCAGACCCTTTGGGGTCAGACCCCCTGGGGTCTGACCCCATTAGACTCGCTTGAGGGAAAGGGCGATCCGCCGCTGCTCCTCATCCACCCGGAGCACCCGCGCCTGCAGCGTGTCGCCCGCCTTGTACTGACCTTCCAGGAAGGAGACCATCGCCTCGGGCTGGCCGCCGGGGGATTCACCGCCCTCCTCGCCCTTGGGCCCCCGCCGGGTGCCCCGCTTGAGGTTGGCGGGGAGACGGATCGGCAGCTCCGAGAGGTGCGCCAGCCCGTCCAGGTCCTTCTCGATCTCGATGAAGATGCCGAAGGGGGCGATCTTGGTGATCTTTCCCTCGACGAGCGTCCCGGTGGGGTACCGCTCGGCGATGGAGCGCCAGGGATCCGGCGTCAGGGCCTTGAGGGAGAGGCCGATCTTGCGATTGTCCGGTTCGGCGGAGAGGATCACGACCTCCAGATCCTGCCCCTTCTTCAGGCACTCGAAGGGATGGTTGTACCGCCGGGTCCAGGAAAGGTCCTGCACGTGGAGCAGCCCCTCGATCCCCTCCGCCAGCTCCACGAACGCCCCGTACTCGGTCATGTGCTGGACGCGTCCCGTGACGCGGCTGCCGATCGGATGCTGCTTGAGAAACGCCTCCCAGGGGTTCTCTTCCATCTGCTTGAAGCCCAGGGCGATCTTCTGGTTCTCCCGGTCGGCGCTCAGGACCACGCAGTCGACCTCGTCCCCGACCTTGACCATCTCGCCCGGATGCGACGGCCGTTTCGTCCAGGAGAACTCGGAGATGTGCACCAGCCCCTCCAGCCCCTTCTCCAGCTCGACGAAGGCCCCGTAGGGCACCACGGAGACCACCTTCCCCTTCAGCCGTGTCCCGACCGGATACCGGGTCTGGACCTGGTCCCAGGGATTCGGGGTGAGCTGCTTGAGCCCCAGGGAGATCTTCATCGTCTCCCGGTCGAAGCCGAGCACCATGACGTCCAGCCTCTGTCCCACGGAGACCACCTCGCTGGGATGCCCCACCCGGCCCCAGCTCATGTCGGTGATGTGCAGGAGGCCGTCCACTCCGCCGAGATTGACGAACGCGCCGAAGTCGGTGATGTTCTTGACCGTGCCGTGGCGGACCTGCCCCACCTCGAGCTCATCCAGGATCTTCTGCCGGACGAGGTCCCTCTCCTTCAGGAGTGCTTCCCGGCGGGAAACGACGATGTTCTTGCGCGCCTTGTGGATCTTGATGATGACGACCCCGAGGGTCTGGCCGACCAGCGAGTCCAGGTTGCCGAATCCCCGCAGGAACACCTGCGAGGCGGGAAGGAACGCCTCGACCCCCGCCACCTCCACCATGAGGCCGCCCTTCACCTTGCGGCTCACCTTGCCCTCGACGAGATCCCCCTCCTTGGAGACCGTCAGCAGCCGCTCCCAGCCTTTGACCCGCTCGGCCTTGCGCTTGGAGAGGACCACCAGGCCTTCGTCGTTCTCCACCGCCTCCAGGAGAACCTCGACCTCCGCGCCGACCTGGAGCTGGCTGCGATCGTCGAACTCTTCCAGGGCAATCGTCCCCTCGGACTTGTAGCCGACATCGACGAGGACCTCGGTGGCGGTCACGGCCAGAATCCGGCCCTTGACCAGCTGGCCTTCCTGCAGCTGTTTCAGACTCTCGTCGTAAAGCTTAGACAGCTCTTCCGTGGTTTCAGGCACCTTGGGGGGCTCCTCGGACATAATCCAGAATTTTAGCAAGGACATCGGTTGATTTCAATCGAGTATTGTCGATGCGCACGCATCCCGATGCAGGCCGCAGAGGGGATGCCTTCCGGCCAAGATCCCGCCGGTCCCGCTCGCGCACCTGCCGGGCCACCTCCCCGAGGGGGATGCCGACGCCGGCCCGCCGAAGCTCCGCGTGCCTGCGGCGGGCGCGCTCCGCGGCGCTGGCGGTCAGATAGACCTTCAGGTCCGCCTGCGGGAAGACCACCGTGCCGGTGTCCCTTCCCTCCGCCACGACGCCGCCGCCCGCGCCGATCAGCTTCTGCTGGCGCACCAGTGCCCGGCGGACGCCGCGCAGCACCGCCACATGGGAAGCGGCCTCGGCCACCCTCGGCTGCCTGATCTGCCGGGTCACCTCCCGGCCGTTCAAGAAGACCCGTACGCCTCCCGCCGGCTCTTTCCGGAAGGTGATCCGGCACCGGCGGGCCAGTTGGCTCAGCCGGCCGGGATCGTCCAACGGAAGCCCTTCCTGCAGAGCCCGCCATCCGACCGCACGATACATGGCGCCGGTGTCCAGATAGAGGTAGCCCAGCCGCCCCGCCAGGAGGCGCGCCGCCGTGGACTTCCCGGTGCCGGCGGGACCGTCAATGGTGATGATCAGGCCCTTCCGGGCCCTGCGTCGGGGCACGGACCTTAAACCTCCCTCCGCTGAACCTGAGCGGCCGCCAGCCACCGCCGCAGGCCGCGGAAATCCCGGCGGGCGATGAAGGATCGTGCACGGACCAGCTCACGCTGGAATTGGGCCAGGGCCGCGCCGATCGCGCGGGCATTGGTCTGACAGATCTCGGCCCACAGCTCCGGGTCCCCCTGAGCCACCCGCGTCGTATCGGAAAACCCGCCGGCCGCAAGCCGCAGCGCCGCCCGCTGCGGGACCGAGACGAGCGCCGCGGCGGTCAGATGCGGAAGGTGGCTCACCTGCGCCACCATCTGGTCGTGCCGTTCCGGGGAAAACAGCACCACGCGCGAGCCGACCCCGCGCCAGAGCGAGCGCACGCGTGAAACCGCGGCCGCACGGCTGCGCGCCGTCGGCGTAACAACGCAGATTGCCCCTTCAAAGAGGCCGCCGTCCGCCGCCTGCAGGCCGGAGCGGTCTGAGCCGGCCATGGGATGGCAGCCCACAAAGGAGATCCGAGCCGGCAGGATCCGATCCAGCTCGCGGACGATCCGGGCCTTTGTGCTGGCCACATCGGTCAGGAGGAATTCCCCATCGCTCCAGCGGGCAAGCTCACGCGCGACGGGGACGACCGAAAGCGGCGGGACAGCCAGGACGACGAGGTCCGACCCCTCCGTCCCCTCGCAAAGGCAGGTGGTCCCCCGGTCGATGGCTCCACGCGCCTTGGCCTGCCGGATCGTCTGGGGACGCCGGGCAACGCCCACCACCCGACGGGCCAGCCGGCGCCGCCGCAGGGCGATCCCCAGCGAGCCGCCGATGAGCCCCAGCCCGACGATCGTGACCTGACGGAAGGTCACAGCTCCCGCCCGATGGCGTGCGCGATCCTCCGCAGCTCCAGCATGAGCTTTGAGAACTTCTCGGGGAGCATGGCCTGGGGACCGTCGCAGAGGGCCTCCTCCGGCTTGGAGTGGACCTCCACGAGCAGCCCATCCGCGCCGGCCGCCACCGCCGCCTTGGCCAGGGGGGGAACCAGCCCCCATCGGCCGGCCGCGTGGCTCGGGTCCACCACCACGGGCAGATGACTCACCGATTTGATGATCGCGATGGCGCTCACATCCTGCGTGAAGCGGGTCTCCGTCTCGAAGGTCCGGATCCCGCGCTCGCAGAGGATCACGTTGAAGTTCCCGTTCTGGAGGATGTACTCGGCGGAGAGCAGCCAGTCCTTGACGGTGGAGGCCATGCCGCGCTTCAAGAGGACCGGCTTCTTGGAGCGCCCGACCTCCTTCAGGAGATCGAAGTTCTGCATGTTGCGCGCGCCGATCTGGATGATGTCGGCGTGCCGCTCCACGAGCTCCAGATCCCTCACATCCATGAGCTCCGTCGCCACCGGCAGCCCCGTTTTCTTCTTCACCTCCGCCAGGAACTTCAGGCCCTCCTCCCCGAGGCCCTGGAAGCTGTACGGCGAGGTCCGCGGCTTGAAGGCCCCGCCCCGCAGGATCACCGCACCCGCCTTCCGGACGCCGCGGGCGATGGACAGGAGCAGCTCGTAATTCTCCACCGCGCACGGCCCGGCCATGACGACGACCCGCTTGCCGCCGATCTTGATGCCGTTCACATCCACCACGGTGTCGCTGGGCTTGAACTCGCGCGAGACCAGCTTGTAGGGTGCCAGGACCGGCATCACCTTCTCCACCCCCGGGAAGATCTCCAGGGGCTGGACGCGCAAGAGGTCCTCCTCCCCGATCACCCCGATGATCGTCCGCTCCACACCGCGCGAGATCATGGGCTTCAGGCCCAGCGATTTCACCTTGGAGACGATGTGCTTGATCTGAGATTCCGACGCGTTGGGTTTCAAGACGATGATCATGCGCGCAGCTCCTCCCTCAATCCTCGGATGAATGCCTCGTTCTCCTGGGGCAACCCCACGGTCACCCGGATGAATTCCGGCAGGCCCCACGCCTGCATGTGCCGGACGATGACGCCGCGCCGGAGCAGCCCCTCGGCCACGGCGGCGGCGCGCGGCCCCGCCCGGAACAGGATGAAATTCGCCGCGGCCGGCACCGCTGCCAGCCCCAGCTCCCGAAGGGCCTGCTGGACCTTCGGCTTCTCCTCCCTCAGGAGGCGCCGCGTGGCCTCCAGATGCTCCCGATCCTCCAGGGCGGCGATGGCGGCGACCTGCGCCAGGGAGTTGACATTGAACGGCTCGCGCACCCGCTGCATCGCCTCCACCAGGACCTGCCCGGAGACGCCGTACCCCACCCGGATGCCTGCCAGCCCGTACGCCTTGGAGAAGGTGCGCGTGACGATTGTCGGGTGCCGGGCAAGGTACCGGGTGCCGTCGGGATACTCGGGGGCGTCCACCAGCTCCGCATAGGCCTCATCGAGGAAGAGGATGGCCCGCTTCGGCAGCCCGTCGAGGAACGCCTCGATCTCCGCGCGGGTCACATAGCTGCCGGTCGGATTGTCCGGGTTCGCCACAAAGACGAGCTTGGTCCGGTGCGTCACGGCCCGGCGCATCCCGCGCAGGTCGTATCGGAAATCCCTCATGGGGACCGTCCGGACCCGCGCCCCGGCGATCTGCGCAGCGATCCGGTAGATGAGGAAGGTGGGGGAGGCCACCACCACCTCATCCCCCGCCTCCAGGAAGGCACGGGCGGCCAGGGTGATGATCTCATCGGAGCCGTTGCCGACCACGATCTGATCCGGCCCGACCCCCAGATGCGCGGCCAGCCTGGCCACCAGGGCGAAGCACTGCCCGTCCGGATAGCGGTGGAGATCCCTCAGCGCCCGGGAAACCGCATCGACGGCCTTCGGGCTGGGCCCCAGGGGATTCTCATTGGAGGCGAGCTTGAACGCCCTCTCCAGCCCCAGCTCCCGCTGCACCTCTTCGACCGGCTTGCCCGGAACGTAGGGGGTCACCGCGTTCAGCCCCTTTCGCGCCGGCGAGGTCCCCATCGAATGCACGCCTCCTAGGCCTTCCCCACGGGGTAGGAGCCCAGCACCAATAGTCTGGCTGTACGAGTCCTAAGAGCTTTCAACGCACGCTCCACCGGCTTATCGGATTGATGTCCCTCGAGATCCGCGAAAAACACGTACTCCCATGCGCGTTGCTTCGTAGGGCGCGATTCGATCTTCGTCAGATTGATTCCCCACTTCTTGAACGGAATCAAAGCATCATGGAGCGCCCCGGGCCTATCCTTCAGAGCAAACAGCAGAGAAGTCTTGTTTCGCTTCCCCCGCCGAGATTCATGCAGCGACGAAATGATCAGAAACCGGGTCCTATTCTCTCGATCCACGGGGATCGGTGCGGCCTTAAGCTTATGCTGCCTGGCTAACTCCGGGCTTCCAATAGCAGCCTTTTCATCCGGCTTCCACAACCCCTCTTTGGTCAAGAGCTCATCTACCGCCTCCGCTGTAGAGCGGGTTTCTCTTCGTGCTGCGCCGGCTAAATTTTTGTCGAGCCAATGCTGACACTGCGCAAGTGCTTGTGGATGAGAATAAATGATTCTGGCTTTTTCTTTGGATATTCCCCGCATCGTAATCAGACAATGCTGGATCGGGAGCTCTATTTCTCCGACAATCTGAGCCGGGGTTTTCTTGAATTCAACGAACCGATCCAGGGTGTGAGCGACCGCTCCCTCGAGGGAATTCTCGACGGGAACGACCCCGAACTCCGCCTGCTCCCGCTCCACAAGCTGGAAGACATCCTCCACCGTCGGGGCGTGAAGGTATTTGCAGCGCGGGCCGAACCGCTTGCGCGCGGCCAGGTGCGTGTTGGTCTTCTCCGGCCCCAGATACGCCACCGTCCTCACCCCGCCACCTCCCGCGGAGCCGCGAGGCACACGCCCTCTGTCTCTCCCTCGCTCTCGCCAGCCTGGCAGCTCCCGGAACGCGATCCGTGCCCGCT
>CAYJQV010000044.1:0-3823 GCA_964372395.1 uncultured Planctomycetia bacterium
CTCCTCCATCCCGGCGGCGTTGGCAAGATCGTCCGCGAAACCGACCCCCGAGTCCGGCGCCTCCAGATCCCTCCTCAAGCGGGTCTGCTCCTTCCCGGCGAACCGCAGGGTAACGACTCCCTTCTCAACACGCGAGACCTCCTCGAGGCGACGCACATCCGCCACCGGGACCCAGATATGGTCGCCCACCGTGATCCGGCGGGCCCACTGCTCGAGCCTTTCTCGCCAGGCCGGCTGACTCATGCTCTGACGCCTGTCCAAGTATTGCTGGAAACGTTCCGCGTCTCCGGAGCGGCGCAGCCAGTCCCGAAGCAGCCCTTCGGCATCCGGTGAGGCGATGAAACGATCTGTCCGCTCTGCCAGGAAGGCCCTGGCCAGGCGGGGTGTGACGTCCACCGCCCAAGTCGCGTCCAGGATGTTCATGGCGTTGTCCCGTCCGCCCGAGGCCGCTTCGACCATTGCCTGAAGGAAGAGCTGCCCATTGACTCCAAGATCGACTAGGTGGTTCCGCCGGATTTGTCTGTAGGTCTGATCCAACAAGGTTGTTGCCTGCTTCCGCAATGCTGCAACTTCGGCCCACTTCGGCGGTCGTCCCTCGACTTCCGAGATCAGATCGAGGGACGATTGCAGAGCGAGTAGATCTTTCGCGCGTTCCTGTAGCTCCTGCTCCTCCAAGACCTCCAGGTCGTTCTCTAGCCGCGCCCTATCTCCCAGGCTCCCCAGCCGCCCCCCCAGCCGATTCAGCCGGATTTCTCGCTCCCTCTGCGCTGCCAGCGCTTCGTCGATGGCCACCCCGTCCGGGCCCAGGAGCCACTCAAGCAGCTCCCGATCCTTGACTCCATCCCCCAGAATTCGGGCGACGAGCCGCTCCGCCTTGGGGTATTGGATGGCCGTCATATCCACCTCAGGCGGATTGAGAAGCTGTCCCAGGGTGTGCCCCACGCTAACCACGCTGATTCCTCCCTCACGCGCCCCCTCGATCAGCCGGTTCCGGATATCGATCCGCTCCGACTCCTCCATCCCGGCGGCGGGCGGGGTCCTAAAGAAACGATCGAGGTAAGCGATTCCATCGAGATGTTGACGGACCTGCCGCTCTGTAATTGGTTCCCGAAAGTAGCGCCTCTCTTGGATCTTCCGGTGGAGTTCCTCCCATCGCCGCGGAGTCAATGTGTGACGCTTCCTCATCAATTCCTCGATGGGGACTTCCCGCCCGGGGATAACCTTCCCCTTATCGAATCGCGTTTCGTACGCGATACCGTCCCGAATGGCGTACACGGGAAGTTCCAGCTCCCCGGCAAGATCGTAGTATTCCCATAGGGGGATCTCTTGATCGACTCCTCTAAGGGCCCCCCGGATCGGCAAATCATACGTTCTGGAGGCAGGATCGTACCGGTAGAGAAGATAAAGGCCCGCCACCTCGGGAGCCACCACAATGGAATGATTTACACCTGTTTTTCTCTTTCCATAGATGGCCCCCTCGAGCTGTTCCCGAATGGGTTCCTCGATGGGCCTGTATTCATTCGGATACCTCACCGTGCCGTCGGTAGTTCGAACCCGAAGAGAGATGGCGTAGCTGGTCTTATCGGTTGGGTAACTCTCCTGAATGATCCCGCCACTCAAGATAAACCCGTAAGGGGACCATTCCCAGTTTCGCTCATCATGCGGACGCACATGAAACACGGGGAGGCTGGGACGATAGGCCGGAAGAATTCTGAATTTAACCTTCCAGTGATCCCCTTGAGCCACCCATTCTTCCAACAGAGAATTGCTTCCGGGGACGTATTTCCCTATCCCATGCAAAGTCAACGCACCATATTCGGCCGCCACCGAAGCGACGTGCCGGGCACGCAATTCCTGTTCCATTTGCCTATAAAACGCCTCCTTGCCCTCTTGGCCTGGCTCTCGCTTCCACTCGTTCTCAACCCGTTGTGGGAAAAACTCCTGGGCAAACTGAAGGACAGCCTCTTCCATCCCGGCGGCGAAGGCGCCCTGGATCGCTTCGCGGATGTACTCCTTCTCAACATCAGAAACCGGTACCGCGTTGGATTCGGTCTCATGGACAATCCAGGAAAATATCCCCTCGCGGTCCTGGCCGGCCGCTTTCAGGGCGACAACCAATTCCCAGCGTGCCCGGCCCAGATTCGGTCCGGAACTGGAACCGGAGCGAAGAGCGATCCGGCCGATCGCCGGACTCCTGGCCACGATCTCCGCCAACGCTTCGGAATACGCCTTCCATCGGGCCTCCAGCTCCTCCATCCCGGCGGAGGGGGAGAGCTCACGCTTGAGCTCCTCCAGGCCGGCTCCTTCGACGCTGGATGGGCGCAGAGCGGCGGCAGGAAAGCGCCCTCCGGCGGCCTCCTGGCCGCCTCCGGGTCGGGCACCCGCGTGGCTGACGCTCGGCCCAACGGCCTCGCTTTTCCTCGCTCCGCTCGGCGCCACGCTCCCCTGGTCCGCCGAAGAGGAGAAGGACTTCGGCGGACCAGCCTCCAGGCCGGCTCCTTCGACGCTGGATGGGCGCAGAGCGGCGGCAGGTCTGGGAAGCCCTAAGGCAAAGACCAGTAAAAGGGTCAGGTTTGTGTGGAACAAGAACCCGCTGTGCATGGGGTTATATAGAAAGTATACGCGGGCCGGGCAGAAATTTCAAGGGATAAGCTGGATATGTATTACTGCTTACCTATCCCAGAAGGGGGCGCCCTGGCGGGCCGCCGTGGCGATGAGGGTCCAGCCGGTCGAGGCCACGGATTCCAGCTCCGAGAAGGTGTCCCCGTCCGCGTCGCGGTAGCGGGGCATTGCGTAGGGGAAAGCCCCCCGCCAGCGCCCCTGGGAGATCCAGGTTGTCTGGAGCTTTCCGAGGTTCTGCAGGACGGCGTCGGCCTGGCGGGTCTGGCCCGCACGCAGGTACGCCACAGCCACCCCGGCCGTCCCTTCCAGCCACACGGTCCTGCGGGCCGAATCCGGAGAGTAGCCGGTCAACCGCGTGGAGCTGCCGGAAATCCTCTGGCTGTTCTTGAAGGTGGAATCCACGTATCGCAGGGCCTGCTTCGCCTGGCTGGTCCGGCCGATGGCCGACAGGAAGATCGCGCCCCAGGAGTTGGCATCCAGGGATGGGGTCGGATCGTTCAGGCCCCGCAGGAAGCGCCCGCCTGAGGAGGTGCTGACCCAGTGGTTTGCGAGCAAAGAGCTCTTGATCTGGTTGGCCGTGGCCAGGTAGCCGGCGCTGGCGGTGAGGCGATGCATCTCCCGGTAGAAAAAGTAGGCATCCACGTTGTGCTCGGTGGAGACCCAGGCGACATCCGGCCCGCCCCGCAGGGAGCCGGTGGGATGCTGAAGGGTCTTCAGATACTGGGCAATCCGCTCGGCATGACCCTGGAATGAGCTGTCCCCTGTCCGCCGCTGATAGAAGGCCATGGCATAGCCGACCCAGGCCAGCGTGCCAGTCCGGACCCGCGGGTCGAAGTAGTCTGAGTCCACCTGGTAGGAAAACCCCAGCGTCCCTTCCGGGCTCATGAGGCCCGCCAGGGCAGACAACACCACTCTGGCCTGCGCCGGCTGACTTTGCAGGGTGAAAGCCACCGCCGCCACGGCATCATCGTAGGTCCAGGACCTGCCCCGCAGGAATGAAAGCTCGTGCCCGGGAGGAACGACGTAGCTGACCACCAAGCCCGCCCGGCCGGCGATGGGAACGATCCCGGTCTGCGCAGGGTCCTTCTGGCCGATGAGCCAGCTCAGAGATCTCTGCCCCAGGAAGGAGCCGTTCGGCAGAAGAAAACGGCTGCTGAGAAGGCCGATCCCCTGCGCCCGGCTCTGCTCCAGCGCGCGGAGC
>CAYJQV010000044.1:3923-12116 GCA_964372395.1 uncultured Planctomycetia bacterium
TGCGCTCGAAGTCGGTGACGGCGGCGCGGTAGCGTTCCCACTCGATCCTCTTGTTCTGCAGGAAGGAGGAGAAGATGTGCTCTCCCAGCGCCCGGCGCAGGAGCTCCGATCCTCCGGCCGCCTCGATGGCCTCCCCCAGATCGCGCGGCAGCGACTGAATGCCCAGCCGCCGCCTTTCCTGATCGGACAGGGCCGCCACGTTGGTTTCCGCTGCCGGGGGCAGCGGGAACGGCTCCTTCGCCCTCAGCCCGTCCAGCCCGGCTGCCAGGATGACGCTGAAGGCGAGATACGGGTTGCAGGCCGGGTCGGGCGAGCGCAGCTCCAGGCGGAACGCCGACTCCTTTCCCGGCTTGGTGCGGGGAATCCGGAGAAGGTCCGACCGGTTGGTGAGGGCCCAGGTGACGTAGACCGGCGCCTCGTACCCCGGGATCAGCCGCTTGTAGGAGTTCACCCACTGGTTGGTGACAGCCGTGAACGCCCGCACGTGGCGCAGGATCCCCGCGAGGAACCGCCGGCCCGCCTCGGACAGCCCGTAGGGATCCGAGGCATGGAAGAAAGCGTTCTTCTCGCCGCGGAAGAGGGAGATGTTCACGTGCATGCCGGAGCCGTTCTGCCCCGGCAGCGGCTTCGGCATGAAGGTGGCGTAGACGCCGTGCTTGAGGGCGATCTCCTTGACGACCAGCCGGTAGGTCATCACGTTGTCCGCCGTGGTCAGGGCATCGGCGTAGCGGAAGTCGATCTCATGCTGGGACGGGGCCACCTCGTGGTGGGAAAACTCCACCCCCACCCCCAGCTCCTCCATGGCGAGGATCGTCTCGCGCCGAAGGTCGGTCGCCACATCCAGCGGAGTCAGGTCAAAGTAGCCGCCGGCGTCCAGCGGCTCCGGCTGCTCGGACGACCGGAAATAGAAATGCTCCAGCTCCGGGCCGACGTAGAAGGTGTAGCCCAGATCCGCCGCCTCCCGGAGGTTGCGCTTCAGGATGTAGCGGGGATCCCCCTCGAACGGCTCGCCGCCGGGGTGGACGACGTCGCAGAACATCCGGGCCACCGCGTTCTCGCGGGGCCGCCATGGAAGGATGGCGAAGGTGTTGGGGTCCGGCAGGGCCACCATGTCGGATTCCTCCGCCCGCGTGAATCCCTCCACCGCGGAGCCGTCGAAGCCCACCCCCTCCTCCAGCGCCTCCTCCAACTCCTCGATGGTGATGGCGACGTTCTTGAGGGTGCCAAGGATGTCGGTGAACCAGAGGCGGATGAACTTGACCCCCAGGTCGCGGGCGGTCTTGAGGACGTACTCCTTATCCTTCAGTGCAGGGGAAGGTGTGGTCATGGGAACCTAAGGGGTCAGACCCCGTAGGGTCTGACCCCATTGGAATTTCTGCGTCTGTCCTTAGACGTCGAAGTAGAGGTAGAACTCGTACGGATGCGGCCGGAGCTTGACCTTCGGGATCTCCTGCCGCTTGTACTCGAGCCAGACCTCGATGACGTCCTTGGTGAAGACGTCTCCCTTGAGCAGGTAGGCATGGTCCCGCTCCAGGGCGTCGAGCGCCTCCTCCAGCGAGCCGGGCACCGTCGGGATCTTGGCCGCCTCGGCCGGGGAGAGCTCGTAGGTGTTCTTGTCCAGCGGCTGACCGGGATCAATCCGGTTCTGGATCCCGTCCAGCCCGGCCATCAGCATCGCCGGGAAGGCCAGGTACGGGTTGCAGGAGGGATCCGGCGGGCGGAACTCCACCCGCTTGGACTTGGGATGCGTCACGTACACCGGGATCCGGCAGGCCGCGGACCGGTTCCGGGCCGAGTAGGCCAGGTTCACCGGCGCCTCGTAGCCGGGCACCAGCCGCTTGTAGGAGTTGGTGGTGGGCGCGGCGAACGCCAGGATGGAGGGCGCGTGCCTGATGAGCCCGCCGATGTACCACTTGCATATCTGCGAGATGAGCGCGTAGCCGTCCTTGTCGTAGAACAGGTTGCGCCCCTCCTTCGCCAGACTCTGGTGAGTGTGCATCCCCGACCCGTTGTCGCCGTAGAGCGGCTTGGGCATGTAGGTGGCCACCTTGCCGTGCTTGCGGGCGACGTTCTTGATGATGTACTTGAGCATGAGGAGGTGATCCGCCATCTTGGTCAGGGGCGCGTAGCGCATGTCGATCTCCGCCTGACCGGCCGTGGCCACCTCGTGGTGGTGCTTCTCCACCGGCACCCCCGCCGCCCGCGCCTTGTTCATGATCTCGCTGCGGATGTCCTGGAAGGTGTCGTGCGGCGGAACCGGGAAGTACCCCTCCTTGAAGCGGGGCTTGTAGCCGAGGTTCGGCTTCTCCTCCCGCCCGGAGTTCCACTCCCCTTCGATGGAGTCCACGTAGTAGTAGCTGGAGTTCTCCGTCGAGTCGAACCGGATGTCGTCGAAGATGAAGAACTCCGGCTCGGGGCCCCAATAGCTGACGTCGGCGATCCCGGTCTTCTTCAGCCACGCCTCGGCCTTCCGGGCGATGTACCGGGGATCCCGGCTGTACGGCTGCTTGCTGAGGGGGTCGAAGATGTCGCAGACGACGCTTAAGGTCGGGATGTCGCAGACAGGATCCAGGATCGCCGTGGTCGGATCGATGAAGAGGTTCATGTCCGACTCCTGGATCTTCTGGAACCCGCGGATGGAGGAGCCGTCGAAGCCGATCCCATCCACCCAGATCCCATCCTTCGGGTTCTCCGACAGCTCCGCCACAGGGATCGAGAAGTGCTGCCAGAGGCCGGGCAGGTCGTTGAACTTCAGATCCACGACCTGGATGTTGTGCTCCTTCACGATCCGGAACAGGCGCTTCACGGCGTCTTCGTCCGCCGCCGGCGTCTGCGCGGCTCCAGCCGCGCGAGCCGGTGCCTGCGCGGCACGACCGCGCGCCCGATTCACCGTGTTCCGAACCCGCTCTCGCTCCAAGGTCGCCGTCCCACCACGTCCTCTGGCCATTGCTGACATTCCTCCGTTGTTGGACAAAAGCCGGTTTCTCACGCGGTTCACGCTGGGGATTTCACCTGCGAGGGGAAATCGCGCTTCTCCAGTCTATCCGACCCCGTTAACCTAAGATTACGCGAATGTTAAATCGGGATTACAGGGCGGCGTCCCCCGTCTCGCCGGTCCGGATCCGGATGACCTCCTCGACGGTCGAGACGAAGATCTTGCCGTCCCCCACCGCCCCGGTCTTGGCCACCTCCTGGATGGCCCGGATGATCTTTCCGGCATCCCGGTCGCTCACCACGATCTCCAGCTTGGCCTTGGGCAGGAGCTCCACCCGGTACTGCTCCCCCCTCCACTGCTGGACGACCCCCTTCTGCTTGCCGTGGCCCTCCACCTCGCTGATGTTCAGGCCCGGAAAGCCCACCTTCTCCAGGGCCCGGCGAACCTCGTCCAGCTTCTCCTGACGGAGGATGGCTTCGATCTTTTTCATCGCTTGCTCCCTTCCTGGACCGCCTCTGAGCTGAAATCATTGCTGGTGCGCGCCAGGGCCGTCGCATACGAGTAGGCCGGTTTGCGGATGACAAACTCCGGGTAGGCCGAGTTGCCGTGCTCGCCCACATCCAGGCCGCTGATCTCCTCCTGCAGCGCGACACGGATCCCCAGGGTGACCTTCAGGATCGCCCACGCCAGCACCGACACGAGGAAGACGTAGACGCCGACGCCAAAGACCCCGGTCGCCTGGGCCGCCAGCAGCTTGCCTCCGCCTCCGAAGAGGAGGCCGTTGCCGGTTGTCCCCGGCATGAAGGCATCCTGGGCAAACAGTCCCAGGGCCAGCGTCCCCCATGCACCGTTGACCAGGTGGACCGAGATCGCCCCCACCGGATCATCCACCCGCATCCGGTCAAATGCCATCACCGAGACCACCACCAGCGCCCCGGCCACCAGGCCGATGATGAGGGAGCTCTCGACACTCACGAACGCGCAGGGTGCGGTGATCGCCACCAGGCCCGCGAGACAGCCGTTCAGCGTCATGCCAAGATCCGGCTTGCCCAGCAGGAACCAGGAAGTCACCGTGGCACTCAAGATCGCCGCAGCGGCCGCCGAGTTGGTGGTGACGCAGATCCGCGCGATCGCCCCGGGATCCGCCGCCATCGTCGAACCCGGATTGAAACCGAACCAGCCGAGCCACAGGATGAAGGTCCCGATGGTGGCCAGACTAAGGTCGTGGCCCGGCGTCGGGGTGATGCGCCCGTTCGGCCCGTACTTGCCGAACCGGGGACCCAGCATGAGCGCACCGGCCAGCGCAGCCCAGCCGCCGACGGAGTGGACGACCGTGGAGCCGGCGAAATCCCACATCCCCGCTTTGGCCAGCCACCCGCCTCCCCAGATCCAGTGGCCGGTCACCGGGTAGATCAGCATCCCCATGAAAAAGGAGAAGAGGATGAACGACAGGTACTTGATCCGCCCGCCCACCGCACCCGACACGATGGTGGCCGCTGTCCCCGCAAAGACCAGTTGGAAGAAGAACTTGGCCAGGAGCGGCACCCCTGTCCAGTTCATGGCGCTGTAGACCCCTTTGTAAGCGTTCCCGGTCGCCGGGGAGTTGTCCGCCCCGTGCAGGCCGAAGAGGCCTTGGATTCCGTACCAGGGCGTGCCATCCCCGAACATGATCCCCCATCCGAGGAACCAGAAGGCGATCGAGGTCACGGCGAAGACGACGAAGTTCTTGGACAAGACGTTGGCGCAGTTCTTGGACGGCTGGAAACCGGCCTCGACACACCCGAAGCCGGCGTTCATCCAGAACACCAGCATGGCGGTGACCAGCGTCCAGATTGTATCGGCCATCACTTTCGGATCCATCTCACCCTCCTTGAGAAGTAGCGGTCGGTCTAGAAGTAGATGTAAGTCCCCACACCCACCGTGTGCTGGGTGGTCTCGGAGCGGAAGGTGCCGCGGCTGGAGAAGAAGTTCTCCGAGGTCTTATCGAACCGGTACTCCGGCCGGATCAAGAGGCTGAATCCCTTGCCCAGCGGCCTCTTGTAATTCAAGGAAATGGTCATCTCATAGAGGGTTTGGTCCACTCCGGTGGCGAACCCATCCTGGTCGTGGAGATACTCCAACCGGACGGCCGGCTCCCAGTGGTCGTCGATCTGGTACCGGGCGACACCACCAATCCCGTGCCAGACGGCGTTCTGGGTGTTTCCTCCCACCGCGTTCTCCTCCATGGCAAAGTTCCCCCAAAGCAGGAAGTTCCATTTTGGGATCGGGTTGTTGAAGAACATCTGAAAATCGGTCAGGTGTCTTAAGTTCTTCTGGTCGTTGCGCTGTTCCGGCCCTATCAGATGGTTGAGATACAGGTTAAACCAGGAACAGGGCAACCAGCCGATGGAGGGACCGACGGTGATCCCGCGGTTGTTGTCCCCGGTGGTCACATTCCACCCGCGCAGAACATACAGCTCGGTGTAAAACTTGTCGTTCCAGGGGTAGTTCAGTTTCACCCCGGTGTCCTGGAACGGAATGGCGTACGTATAGAGGAACCCATGGGAATGATTGTTGTTCTTGATCCCCTCGATGGTCTCCCCGCCGATGTGGGTGACGAACTTGCCGGCGTCGATCCGTAGTCCTCTGCCCACCGGAGCCACCCAGCCGACCGAGGCATGGGAGATCCATTTCTCCCAGGACTGCACGAGGCCCTCGCCCAAGTTTCCGGAGATTGTGTCGTAGATGATCTCCGGGGTGTCGCCCCAGTTGACGTCCAGCTTGAAACCAGCTCCACCCCACTCCCCGAGAGTCGGAACCTTCTCGACCTCTATCTCCACCAGATTGATCCGGGGGACGTCGTTGTGGATGTCAAAGGCGCGGCCCTCAATGGTGGTGTTGGTGGCCTTGACAATCGATGAGCCCTGATTGGCGTTGACAACACTCCGGTCGGGGTCGTTCACGTTGTGGACAAAGTAGCTCTCTAACCAGCCGCGGACCTTGATCTTTTTCAGCCATTCGATCCCGGCCCATTCCCCGGCGTCCTTGGTGGCCGCCTCAGTCCAAATCCCATTGATCTCTGCCGCGGTGGCCGGCGCGGGAAATGAAACCAGGCCAACGGCGAGTATTCCTAGAAGCGCGACGAGTTGAAACGTGTGACGCGGCATCGGGGAGTATGCCTCCTCTGTTACTGGGTTGATGGGTAATCGACTCTGTAAACGAACGACGGTATGACGCGAGGTTCCGCGCGTCGAATTTCGCAGTCATTCTACGGACGGGCGTTACGGGAAAATAACCTGAAGGTTAAATCTTTGTTACGAGGCTTCCTTCAGCCGAAGCTGCGAGCCGCCGTGGATCAGCGGCGCCGGATGGTGACACTGCCGGCCTGAAGCGGCTCGGAGGAGACGTCGTAATCGCGCGCGCTGAGGATGACAGGGTAAGTACCCGGGGGCAGCCCGCCGTTGAGCTGAATGACCCAACGCACCTCGACCGAGTTCCCGGATGCCTGGACTGCCACTGCCGTGCGCTGACAGAGAAGATCTCCGAACCTGCCTTCAATCCGCTGCGCCGAGCCGGGCGCGAATCCTCCCACCCACCTGCCCTCGCGCAGAACGTACAGCAGGTTCCTCTCCACCCTGTAGCGGACCATCAGGTCACCCTCCGTGCTGCGAATCCGAAGAAATACGTCTTGAAGGTCCCTTGCGCCGTCCGGATCGGAATAGGTGGCGTTAAGCACAAGCGTTCCTGTGCGACGGACCGCCCTTCGGGGCGGGCTGAGCCGCACCGCAACCGGGGGGTGGTTGATGTCCGCCGCAACGAAAGAGTGCCCTCCCTCTCCGGAAAAGTCCTGGCGGTACCAGACCACACTGCTTCCGGACAAACGCGGCGAAAGATCCACGCTGGGATGTGCGGTAACAGGCCTGGTCCTGTCAGTCTTCAGATTGTGCAGATAGATCTCCCAGTTTTCGGACCCGGAGCTTGGGTTCACGCCACGCTGAGACCAGACGATCCTGTTTCCGTTGAGGTGGGCCCCTCCTTTGAGGTTGCCATCCGAGGTCAGTTGCCGGACGGAGCCAGTGCCCGCATTCCAGAGGAAGATGTCGGATGCCTCCGGCAGAAGGAGAGGGATGTAGAAGATGAAAAAATAGGGAATCGCTATGCCCCGCTCCGGATAGGTCTGCCGGATGGCCACGACTCGGGAGCCTGAGACGGTTACACTCTCGAAATCAGCGGCATGGGACGCACTGTGACGATCCCCAGTGCCGATCCGCTCATGATAAAGGGCCTGGGTTCGAGCCTTCAATCCGTCGCAACCCTTGATGTTGGTCTGGAAGCGTCGTACCGTTCCGCTCCGCCAGCCCACGCCCCCCTGCGAGATGGCGGGCCCCCAGTCGACGCCAGAGGGCAACCCTCTCAATCGGCGAGGCCTAGCATTCCTCTCTTCCACGTCAAGCAGGTACGCCTCCGGAGCGACGATCACCCTTTCCTGTCCCGGAGTAGCATCGACTGCGAGGTCAGTGTCCCAGACCGCGTGCCGATCCGAGAATTCCAGCGAGGCCGGGTTTCGACCTTCGAACACGGAAACCGTCCGCCGATCGTTGTTGGAAAGATCCAGCAAAACCAGCGATCGCCTCGCTGGCTCTACTTCATTGCGATGGCCACGGAACCAGAGCACTCTCTCGCCGGAGATGTCGGGGAGATACTGGTCTGTCTGACCCATCGAGAGCCTGACCGGTTCGCCTGGCTGCAGGTTCAGGTCGTGAAGGAAGACAGCTTCGGACCCGTTGGTTTGTTGTTCGCTCCTCATGGACCAGACAACACGGGGGCCCGAGATCCGGGAACGAAGAAAGGGCCCTGCGTCTTCAGGCAGGGGAATCAGCCGGTGCACCTTTAGCCCAACCGGCACCGGCGGCAACGGATATTCCCACACGCGGCCATCGGCCCGGACGGTGAAGACAAACTCCACGAGCTTCTCGTATTCAGGGTTCTGTGCCGGAATTCGAAAGACAAAAGGATTCGATTCGTTGCTGCGCTGATCCCCCTGCGCCATGGGGCCAAAGTCCACGGCAGGCACCAGGATCGCTTCCACAAAGGTGCTCGAGGTCCGGATGGAAGCCTGGACCGACTGAGCATCTGCCCAGACGTTCTTCAGCCGGACCACGACCTGGCCGGACTCTCCCAGCTCAATGGCCCCGTCCCCGTCCCCCTGGTGATCCAAGACCTGGACCGCTTCCAACACGACAAAGGGAGCCCTTTCCGCGGTAAGAGCCCGGTAGGCA
>CAYJQV010000045.1:0-11993 GCA_964372395.1 uncultured Planctomycetia bacterium
GTGGCGCAGTGGGAGCGCGCCTCGATGGCATCGAGGAGGCCGAGGGTTCGAATCCCTCCTGCTCCATTTCTTCCCTTCCGCAAGTCTCCATCAGCGCATCCCAAATCGACTGAAGAGTAAATTGCAGCGTTGTGCTGAAATAGGTGATGCAACAGACGCCTTTGTAGTCCTTTCGAAGCGTTGGTTTCCCCTTTGTCCTCTGATCCGGCTTGGTCGGGTAGAATTGTCGGCGGGGAATCCCCGTAATCCCCCTCCAATAGCGGGTGAGCTCTTTCAGGTTTTGATCCCATCATGGATGCTTGGCACCCTCGCAAGAATACATGAGAGCGCGTAGGAGTCTACCCATTCCAGGAGTAAATCGCGCGCGCCCGGCCTCTGCTCGGCTGCTTCCCTGGATCCCTCGCTTCCAGGCCTCTAGCGTCTGCCCATTGACTACCCGGGCGCGCGCCCGGGCGACTTTCCCTCCCTCCAAGATTCGCCAGCGAATCCGTTTCTTCGCCCTGGCGGACAACCGAATCTCCTTCACCCACCACTGGACGGTCAATTTGCGAACTTTGAGAAGGTCGCGGAGCTCGTTGAGGGAGTAACCCCGCCGGCGGAGGTTAACGGCCCCAGCCCGGAGTTCCAGCGGGTGTCTGGCGTAGGTGCACCGCTTCGGGGTACGATGCACATGTCTACTATACCCGCCGGTCGGGCTGTCGTCAGCGGATTTCCATCGGTGTGCTACAATTGAGGGCGATTCGCCGAGGTGGTGAAACCGGAAAACACGCGGCTCTCAAAAGGCCGTGGGGGAAACCCCTTGAGAGTTCGACTCTCTCCCTCGGCATGAACAGGGGTGGGTGAGGATGAAAAGGATCTGGATGCATAAGGCCCGTTCCGCGAAGGAAGCCAACGCGTTTGATCTTCGCTACACGCTTTCCATGTCACCTTCTCAACGGCTCGAAGAAATGCAGCTCCTCAGAGAGATGGCCCGGAATTTAAAGGCGCACCGCTCACGTGGTAAGATTCGAGGAAGACTTCGCCGAGTTATTAGAGTCGTTCAATAAAAACGGCGTCCGATACCTGATCGTGGGGGCATTTGCCGTCGGGTTCCACGCCATTGCGCGGTACAGCAAGGATATGGATATCCTCGTGGAACCCAGCGAGGACAACGGCGAGAGGATCTGCCAGGCCCTCAAGGAGTTCGGTTTCGGGAGCCTCAAGATCAGCCCTGGCGACTTCGCATTGAAAGGCCGCTTCATCCAGCTGGGTTACGAGCCGGTCCGCGTGGACCTGATCACCTCGATCTCCGGCGTCACGTTCGAGCAGGCCTGGAAAAACAGGGCAAGGGGCCGGTACGGAAGGGGGTTTGCCTATTTCATTGGCCTCAAGGACCTGATCAGGGCCAAACGTGCATCGCGCCGAAAACAGGACCTCGCCGACCTGGAGATTCTGACGAAAGCGGCGGCCAGACGAGAACGCAGGTAACCGATGCCCGAATTCAAACCGAAGATCCTGCTGGTGGATGACGAGGCGGAGGCGCGCGAGGGGCTCGCGCGGGCCCTGCGGGCGAACGGCTACGAGGTGCTGGAGGCGGGAACCGGCGGTGAGGTCCTCCCCCGCGCCCGCAGCGAGTGGCCGGCGCTGATCATCCTGGACATCGTCCTGCCCGATCTCCCCGGCACCGAGGTGTTCAAGACCCTCCGCGCCGATCCGATCACCAAGGCGATCCCCGTGCTGCTCCTCACGGCCAAGCCGGACATCCTGGACCAGGCCGGCGTGCAGATTCCGGAATTCCAGTCAAGGTCGGATCGCTACTTCGAGAAGCCCGGCCGGCTGGAGCATCTCCTGGGGATGGTTCAGGAGATGCTCACCGGCAAGAGGTAGGCGCCCCTTCCCGGCCGGGAAGGGGCCGGCGCGTTTCCTAGAAGTCCAGCCCCTGCTGGGCGGGCACCCCGCTCTTCATCGGGTGCTTGACCTCGCGCATCTCGGTCACCAGGTCCGCCGCCTCGACGATCTCCGGGGGGGCGTTGCGGCCGGTGAGGATGAGGTGCATCTCGGGGGGCTTTGAGCGGATCAGCTCCAGCACATCCTCCAATCCGATCAGCTTGAAGTCCAGATAACCCAGCGCGTAGTTGACCTCATCCAGGATCACCAGATCGTACTGCCCTGAACGGATCCGCTCGCGGGCGAGCGTCATCGCCGCCTGGGCCGCCTCGACGTGCTCTTCGAACGGCTTCTTGTCCCCCATGATCTTGACGAACCCGCGCCCGAGCTGCAGGACCTCCATCTGGGGGTGGAGCCGCTTGGCCAGCTCCAGCTCCCCGTACACCACCGGCCAGTCCCCCTTGAAGAACTGGATCACCAGTACCCGCATCCCGTGCCCGAGCGCCCGCATGGCGGCTCCCAGCGCGGCCGAGGTTTTCCCTTTGCCGTCACCGGTGTAGACGACGACCAGGCCTCTGCGCTTCGAAGGGGGCGGCATGCGCTGGCTCCTCAGCCCTCGAGGAAGAGGCCCATCCGGCGGAACTTCTCGTGCCGCTGGGCAAGGCGGCGCTTGGGGTCCAGCTCCGAGAGCTCCTGGAAATTCCGCTGGAGCGCCTGTTTGAGGAACTCGGCGGCTGCCTGCGGATCGCGGTGGGCGCCGCCCAGCGGCTCCGGCACCACCTCGTCGATCAGCTTCAGATCCAAAAGATCCTGCGCGGTGAGCTTCAGGCACGCGGCCGCCTCGGGCGCCTTGGCCCGGTCCTTCCAGAGGATCGCCGCGCACCCCTCCGGCGAGATGACCGAATAGTAGGCGTTCTCCATGACCAGGATCCGATCCCCGATCCCGATCCCCAGCGCTCCGCCCGATCCCCCTTCGCCGATCACGGTCACCACGATGGGAACCGGCAGCTGAGCCATCTCCCGCAGGTTGTAGGCGATCGCCTGCGCCTGACCGCGCTCCTCCGCCCCGACCCCGGGATAGGCGCCCGGGGTATCCACCAGACAGAGGATCGGCAGGCCGAATTTCCCCGCCATCTGCATGAGGCGGATCGCCTTGCGGTATCCTTCCGGATGGGCCGAGCCGAAGTTGCGGTACAGATTCTCCTTCGTGTCCCTTCCCTTCTGATGGCCGACCACCAGGAGCTGGAACCCCTCGAACCGGGCCAGACCGCCGATCAGGGCCTTGTCGTCGGCAAAGAGCCGGTCGCCGTGCAGCTCGATGAAGTCCGTCATCAGCATCTCGATGTAGTCGAGCGTGTACGGGCGCTTCGGGTGACGGGCCATCTGAACCCTCTGCCAGGGCGTGAGCTGCCGGTAAACCTCGCGGCGGGCGTGCTCCAGCTTCTGCTCGAGCTGCTGGATCTCCCGCTCGAGATTCAGGGTCCGGCTCTTGGAGGAGGAGAGGCCCTTCAGCTCCTGGATCTTCTCTTCCAGCTCAATGATGGGACGCTCGAAATCGAGGGTGAAGCCGCTCTCCACGCGGGGCTACTCGACGACCGTGACCGGGGTCCCTTCCGGCAGGAGGACATACAGCTCCTCCGCATCGGCGTTGGTGAGCCGGATGCAGCCCTTTGTCACCGGCTTGCCGATGGTCTCCGGATCGTTGGTTCCGTGGATGCCGTACTCTGGGAGGTCGAAGCCCAGCCACCGGCTTCCGAGAGGATTCGTGGGATCGCCGGGCGGGACGATCCCCTTCCAGACCGGATCCTTGAGGCGGCTGACGATCCTGAACTCCCCCGCGGGCGTAATGCCCCCTTCCCCGGTTGAGCAACGATACGTCTTGAAGATCTCCTCGCCGTTCTTGAGCGAGAGCACATTCTGGGATTTGTCCACGATGACCGAGAAGGAAACCCCGGGGATCTTCAGCGCCTGGCCGAGGCGGATCAGATCGCTCTGAAGGCCGTTGGCGCTCTTCAACAGATCCACCGTCGTCTTCTTGGCGCGCGCGATCTTTGAAAGGGTATCGCCGGGCTGCACCGTGTACAGCTCCTGCCCCGAGCTGCGGGCGGTGGAGAGGACCCCCTGCACGTTGACCTCCCCCAGCCGCTGCTGGGCCGATTCCGCCGTCTGCGGGTCGGGACTGAGCTGAAGCACCTCCCCGTAAAGCGTCCTCGCCTCCGCCAGGTCGCCGCGGGCCCGTGCGGCCTCGGCGCGCGCAAAGAGCACCTTCGGATCTCGGGCACTGGGCGCTGCCGCAGCGGCCGGCGCCGGAGGCGCGCTGGAAGAAGGGGCAGCCGGCGTCGAACCGGCTTCCGGCCGGCGCATCAGCGCCCAACCGAGTCCGAGCAGGAGAATCGCCGCGCCCCCCAGCCCGATCAGCCATCCTCTTCGATTCATCGCTCCTCTCCCCTCCAGCTCAACGACAGACCACCACCGCAACCACCAGCCCCAGCACCGCCCCGACGAGAACCTCCACGGGGGTATGCCCCAAAAGCTCCTTCACCCGCTCCTCGCTCACCTGCCCGCGCGCGTACAGCTCATCCACAATCTTGTTGAGGGCGATCGCCTGGCGGCCGGCCGCCCGCCGGACCCCCTGTGCGTCGAACATGGTGACCAGCGCGAAGATGATCGCCACCGCAAAGATCGCCGTCTCGAAGCCCACCCGGAGACCCACCGCGGCGGCCAGGGCCGCGACCCCCGCTGAGTGGGCCGAGGGCATGCCCCCGGTGCCGAGGAACCAGCGCACATCGAAGCGGTGCCTCTGCCGCGCCGCCAGAGTCACCTTCGCTGTCTGAGCCACGATCCACGCCAGCAGGGTGGCCCAGAGGACCTTGTTGGAGAATAGCTCGGAGAAGAGACCCATGTCCGTGTCAGGCGAAGGCCATTCTACCGTGGGGCCTTTGCCTTGACAAGGCGGGGGGGCTTACCCAATACTAACACGAGACCCCATGGCGGAGCAGGCGGCGGTCAACAAGAGCACGTCGGAACCGGAGTTCAGCGAACGCAGGACCGCTTACCGGACTCCCCTCGTTTGTCCCCTGGCCTACCAGCTCCTGCAGGATGACCAGCCGGTGGGAAACCTCCATCCGGCCAGCACCGTGAACGTGAGCACCAAGGGGGCCCAGATCCGCACGAATGAGCCCCTCAAGCTGGGGGCCATCTACCGGCTCCAGATTCAGGTGCCCGGCGCCCGGGCCACCCTCATGGCGCGGGCCCGGGTGGTCCGCGTGGAAGAGGAGGATCCGGCGCAGAAATACCTGATCGGATTCTCCTTCGAAAAGATCGATCCCCCCGAGCCCGTGGATTTCCTGGGCCGGCTGGAATCGATCGACCTGCGCCAGATCCTGGAGGTGCTCCTCTCCATCCGCGGCACGGACCTGCACCTGACCACCGGCCAGCCGCCGATGGCCCGCGTGCACGGGCGGCTCAGCCCCTTGAAGCGGCCACCCTTCCGCGTCAACGAGATCCGCGCCCTCCTCTACAGCATCCTGACAGAGGAACAGATCCTTGCCTTCGAGCGCCAGCGGGAGCTGGACTTCGCCTATTCCCTTTCCATGGACAAGCGGTTCCGGTTCAACCTGCACTGGCAGAGGGGCCAGGTGGAGGCCGCCGTCCGGGTGATCCCCGCGCAGGTGATGCACTGGGAGAAGCTGGGAATCCCCGCCGTGGTGGTCGACTGGACCCGGAAGGCCACGGGCCTCATCCTGGTGGTCGGGCCCACCGGCTCGGGGAAGACCACGACCTTGAGCAGCCTGGTCGATCTGATCAACCAGGAGCGGGATGCGGTGATCATCTGCCTGGAGCGGCCGATCGAGTACGTTCACCAGAACGTCAAGGCGGTGATCAAGCAGCGGGAGGTCGGCTCCGATACCCTCTCCTACGGCGAGGCGGTGAAGCGGGCGCTCCGGCAGGATCCCGACGTCATCGTGGTCGGCGAGGTGGAGGATTTCGAGACGGTGCAGGTGGTCCTCAACGCCTCCGAGACCGGCAACCTCGTCCTGGCCAGCTTCCACGCCCCCACCACCGTGCAGGCCATCGACCGGTTCATCAGCATCTGCCCCGCCCAGATGCGGCATCAGGTCTGCTTCCAGATGGCCAGCTGTCTGCAGGGGGTTCTCGTCCAGCATCTCATCCAGCGGGAGGAGGCGATGGGGGGCGGGCTCGTGCTGGCGACGGAGGTTTTCGTGCCGACGGAGGCGGGGCGCAACCACATCCGGAACAACAACCTCTCCCAGCTCTATTCCGTCATCGAAACCGGCGGGGCCTACCGGATGTACACGCTGGAGCGATCCATCCGGCAGCTCGTGAATCAGGGGACCGTCTCCGCCGAGACCGCCAAGGCCCATTTGGCTCTCGTCGGCCAGCAGGGGTAACTCAGGCCGACCCCTCGACCTTTGAGCTGATCTGCTCCAGCGCCGCCCGGAATCGCCGGTTTTCCACGACCGGCTCCGCCCCTTCCAGCGAAACCGGCTCCGCGAGCGTAACCCAGGATTTGCATCCCGCGTACTCCGGCAGGGCCGGCCGCACAACCGCCCCGGGCAGCCGGTAGGCGCGGATCACGAGCAGGCAGGCAGGTGCCTCGGGCCGGTATCGCAGCCGCTCCTCAAGAAACCCCGGCGTCCAGATGTGGTACCTCTCAAGGCCGGACAGCTGCCGGGCCTCCTTGAGCTCCAGCGCCAGGGCGACACCGCCGTAAACATGAAATGAAATCCGGGAGGGTTCCTCCCTGCGCTCCAGGGCGTCCGTGAAGCGGCTGTGAAATTCCGGGCGGATCGCCTCCCTCTTCGCGTGCTCGCAGGTGGGGTAGAGGAGAAACTCCCTGTGCTGCAGCCCGAAGGAGCCGCGCGGGTCCCGGATTCCCCCTTTTCGCAGCAGGAGGAGCTGGTCGCCCGAGGCGAGCGCCTCGACGACAACCGCCCATTCCTTTAATGCGATCCTCGCATCCACCGAGGCCCATTATAGCATCGGGAGGAATTTCCCCTTGACAAGAACCCACCGCTTGCGGTACAAGGGCGGTTGCTTCCAAGATCTTGTGGGGGAGGGCGCAGGTTTGACGAGGTCCTTGTCGGCCTCGCTTGAAGGCAAACGAGGTCCTCTTCAGCCAAGAAGCGATTCACGGACTCATCCCTGATTGCTCCCCGAGGGGTTGCCCTCCGATCACCCAAGATCCCAAGGTTGCTTTTTAGAGAGGTTCTCTAGAAAACCCGGACCACTACCTGCGGGGGTGAGGTCCTTTCGCCCTCCCCACATGTAGTAAGCTAGAGAGAGGGAGACCAACGATGCTCAAGGACGCTCATCCAACCGCATTGGGCCAGGAAACGCTGGAAGGGGTCCGCCGCCCGGGAGATACCGGAGAGGTCCCGACGGGGGGCTTGAGGGTTCCTCGGCACTTTACCCCGGCCGGCTCCGATCCCTACGCGCAGCTTTCCTGGGAACACCGGACCGCCTCCATCACCAACGAGCACGGCGAGGTGGTCTTTGAGCAAAAGCAGGTGGAGATCCCTGCCTTTTGGTCTCAGACCGCCACCAACGTCGTCGTCTCCAAATACTTCCGCGGGGCGCTCGGCTCCCCTCAGCGGGAGCATTCGGTCCGGCAGCTCATCCAGCGCGTCGTCAACACCATCACCGACTGGGGGGTGAAGGACGGGTACTTCGCCAGCTCGGAGGATGTGGAGAACTTCCGCGCGGAGCTGGCGCACCTGTTGCTCACGCAGAAGGCCTCCTTCAATTCCCCCGTCTGGTTCAATGTGGGGATCGAGCCCCGTCCTCAATGTCCGGCGTGTTTCATCCTCTCGGTCGAGGACCGGATGGAGTCCATCCTCGACTGGTACAAGACGGAAGGAATGATCTTCAAGTACGGCTCCGGCTCCGGCATCAACCTCTCGACCCTGCGCTCGAGCAAAGAGCAGCTCGCCGGCGGCGGAACCGCCTCCGGACCCGTCTCCTTCATGAAGGCGGCCGACGCCTCCGCCGGCGTCATCAAGTCGGGCGGGAAGACCCGGCGCGCCGCAAAAATGATTGTGCTCAATGCCGACCATCCCGACGTGGAGAAGTTCATCCGATGCAAGTGGGAGGAGGAGAAGAAGGCCTGGACCCTGGTGGACGCCGGCTACGACTCCTCCATCGACGGGGACGCCTACTCCAGCGTCTACTTCCAGAACGCCAACAACTCCGTCCGCGCAACCGACGCCTTCATGCAAGCCGCCCTCGAGGACAAGCCGTGGAAGCTGCAGACGGTCACCACCCGCGAAACAATGGAGACCGTCCAGGCCCGGACTCTCCTGCGCCTCATCGCTGAGGCGACCTGGCACTGCGGCGATCCCGGCATGCAGTTTGACACCACGATCAACCGCTGGCACACCTGCCCGAATACCGGAAGGATCAACGCCAGTAACCCGTGCTTTGCCGGAGACGCCCGTGTCTACACCGACAAGGGGCTTATCCCATTCAAGGAGCTGGCGGACCGTGTTTCCCTGGGAGAATCGTTCCGAGTTTTTACGCATGACGCTTCCCATCCGGAACATCCCGTGGAAACCATTAGCCTCACCAGACCGACACAGGTCATGGCCACAGGCATCAACGAGGTTTACCGGCTCCTCTTCTCCAACGGGATAGAGATCTCCTGCACCAAGAACCACCGCCTCTTCACTCGAAACCGCGGGATGGTTCCTGCAGAAGCCCTGGAACCCAGCGACGAGGTTCTGGGGGTGAACCAACCCCTTGAGTTCCCGACTGCCTCTTTGGCCATCGACGTGGATCATGCAGCAATTTTTTCCAGCGGATGGGGTGGGCGGCACACGAAAGAGTTCAAGCCAGTCCAGCTTCCCTCGGTATGGACGAGCCCATTGGCAGAATACATCGGTTACCTCGTGGGAGATGGCTGTGTACGAGAGGCGGCTGCCAGAGGTCAACTGAGTACCGCCAGCGTTGTGTTCGGTACCCGAACGGAAGCGGAAGAACTGGCCCCCCGTTTCCGCGCCCTCTTCAACGAGATGGGCATAGAGGAAGTGCAAGAGGTCGTGGTGCCAAACGGGACTTTTCAGCTCCGAGTCAATCGGACACCGGTGGTTCGCTTTCTCAAACAGCTGGGTGTCTCTGCAGCCAAGGCCCCGGAGAAAATCGTGCCGCACACGATCTTCAAGGCGGCGAAGCACATCATCTCGGCATTCCTTCGCGGACTCTTCACCGCCGACGGATGCGTGTACGACGGCTCAAAGCATCGCACCATTGGCTTAGGAAGCTCCTCCCGCAAGCTCCTGACGGATGTCCAACAGCTCCTGGCCACATTCGGTATTTTCAGCCGCCTCTACGCAACCCGAAGACCCCGGGAGGCGTTCCGTTACATCCGACGGGATGGAACCGAGGCCGCCTATTTTGGAAATCAGCTTTACGATCTTCGGATCAGCAGCCAATCCATTGCGCGTTTCAAGGAACATATTGGATTCCTGACCGCCTCCAAGCAGCGTCAGCTGGATCGACTTGCTGCGGAGCATACCTTCTATCAAATGGAAGAGACCGTCCGGCTTAAGGAGCGCGTTTTCGTCGGATTCAAGCCTACCTTCAATCTGACCGAACCCAAGAACCACAGCTACGTCGTCAACGGGCTCGTCGTTGCAAACTGCTCAGAATACATGAGTCTGGACAACTCCAGCTGCAATCTCTCGAGCCTGAACCTCATGCGGTTCGTCAACGAGGAGGGGCGGTTCAACGCGGCCGACTTCCGGGCCGCGGTGCGCACGATGGTCATCGCCATGGATATCCTCGTGGACAACTCCTCGTACCCCACATCCAAGATCGAGGAGACCTCCAAGGCGTACCGCCAGCTCGGGCTCGGCTACGCCAACCTGGGGGCGCTCCTCATGTCGCTGGGCATCCCCTACGACTCCGATGAGGGACGGGCGCACGCGGCGACCGTCACGGCGCTTCTCACCGGAGAGGGCTACCGCACCTCCGCCGAGATCGCCGGGGTGAAGGGGCCGTACGCGGGGTTCGCCAAGAACCGGGAGCCGCAGCTCAAGGTCATCCGGATGCACCGGGATGCCCTCGTCAACGTGGACGACCGGCTGGTGCCTGGGGAGATCTTCTCGGCGGCCGCGCACGTGTGGGATGAGGCGTTGCGCCTGGGGACCGCCCAGGGGGTGCGCAACTCCCAGGTGAGTGTATGTGCCCCTACTGGAACGATTGGCTTCATGATGGACTGCGACACGACCGGTGTCGAGCCGGACATCGCCCTCGTGAAATACAAGAAGCTGGTGGGCGGGGGGCTCATGAAGATCGTCAACCAGACCGTTCCCCAGGCGCTGAAGCGGCTCCGATACGCCGAGGCGCAGATCCAGGCGATCTGCGAGCACCTGGACCGGGAGGAGACGATCGAGGGGGCACCGGGCTTGAGGCCCGAGCACTTGCCGGTTTTTGACTGCGCCTTCAAGCCGATGAAGGGCACACGCTCCATCCACTACATGGGACACGTCCGGATGATGGGGGCGGTCCAGCCGTTCATCTCAGGCGCCATCTCCAAGACGGTGAACGTTCCCGCCGAGGCGACGATCGAGGAGATCATGGAGACCTACATCGAGGCCTGGAAGGCCGGCGTCAAGGCGATCGCCATCTACCGCGACGGTTCCAAGCGGGTGCAGCCGCTCTCCACGGGAAAGTCGGAGGAGGCGGGGGCGAAGGGGAAGGCGGAGGAATCGCCCGAGGAGCCGCCCCAGGGCGCCACCCGCGCACAGCGCCGCTACCTTCCGGACGAGCGGCACGCCATCACCCACAAGTTCTCGATCGCCGGACACGACGGCTACGTCACCGTGGGGCTCTACGAGGACGGCAAGCCGGGCGAGATCTTCATCGTCATGTCCAAGGAAGGGACGGTGATCTCCGGCCTGCTGGACGCCTTTGCCACGGCGATCTCGCTGGCGCTTCAGTACGGGGTGCCGCTGGAGGCGCTGGTCAAGAAGTTCAGCCACATGCGCTTCGAGCCAGCGGGCATCACGTCGCATCCGCAGATCCGCTTCGCGCAGTCCATCCTGGACTACGTCTTCCGGTGGATGGCGCTGAAGTTCCTGCCGGACTCCGCGCAGCCGCAGCCGCCCTCCACGGTGACGGATCTGGCGGCCAAGGAGGCGGACGTGACGCAGCCCAGGTATACGACGGAAGGGACCGTCTCGAGCTTGAACCCGACCCGGCAGGCGTTCCAGGGCCAGGTGGATGCCCCGCCCTGCCCCGACTGCGGCTCGATGATGGTGCGCAGCGGGAACTGCTACAAGTGCTTCAACTGCGGGGGAACGTCGGGCTGCTCCTGAAAGCCGGTTTCTGAAGCCGGCTTACCGCTAAACCGACCCGTCCAGAAGCTGCGCCTGGCGCTGAAGTTCCTGCGACTGTTCCGTGAGGAAGACCGGCTCCGCCGGGCTGTTCCGGGAATCGAGGGGTCCCGCGGGGCTTAAGGCAGCCGGCCACCAGCCAAGCAGCATCACTATCAACGACCATCCAGCCGTCATCGCGCCCTCCTCTGCTTTCAGGTTGGTCGGGCTTGCCTGACGACGTCCCTCTCTACCGGGGAGTGCTGCTTCAGCGGCCATCTTAACCGGACCCGCCGCTTTTTGCAACGCAAATTGGGGTATACTTTTGGCAGAGGCCAAAATGCGCATGCGCCAAAGTCACCTTGCCCTCTGGATCGTGATCGCCATGGCGGGAGCCCTCTTCTCCTGGTGTTCCACTCGGGCGTTGGCGGAAAACCCCGCGGGCCCGCCATCCCGGGATCTGTTGGCTGATCTCTTCCTCGCAGGTGATCCCTTTCTGCCGCCCACCGGCGCGGAAGAGGCCGGGCCCGGCGGTATCTTGGGCGGGCCAGGGAGCCCTGGTGGAACCACTCTCGATCCGCAGCTCGATACGGGAAGTGCGCCCACGGGGTCTGTTCCCACATCCGGCACCAGCTCTGCCGCGTCGGGCACATCCTCTACTCCAGCTTCCTCCGGCTCAGGCAGCTCCGGTTCTGATTCAGATTCCGGTTCAGGCTCGGGCGGCGGGGGTGGTGGCGGTCAGGGCGGCGGGGGTGGAGGCGGCCAGGGCGGCGGGGGTGGTGGCGGTCAGGG
>CAYJQV010000046.1:0-11940 GCA_964372395.1 uncultured Planctomycetia bacterium
TCACCGGGCATCCCCGCCGCCGGACACCGCCCCCGGTTTTGAAAGGAGCTCTTAGTAATATATCTTATAATATGACTATGTCAAGACGCCGAGGGATGAATGCGCCCCCTAGCCCACCGTGGAGCCGCGCGTGAGCCCCTCGATGATGTGCCGCTGGAAGCAGAGAAAAACGATGATGACCGGAAGCGCGGTGATCGCCGAGCCGGCCATGAGGTGCACCCAGTCCACCCCGTGCAGCGATTTGTAGAGGGCCAGCCCCACCGGCAGCGTGCGCATCTCGACCGTGTTGGTAAGCAGAAACGGATACAGGAAGGTGTTCCAGGAGCCCATGAAGGTGTTGATCCCCACCACGGCCAGCGCCGGCTGGGAGAGGGGCACGATCACCCGGCAGAAGATCTGGAACTCGCTGGCCCCGTCGATGCGGGCCGCCTCTTCCACCGCGAGCGGCAGCTTGGAGATGTACTGCTGCATGAGGAAGATGTTGAAGGGCATCACCAGGTTGGGGATGATGAGGGCCGAGAAGCTGTTCAGCCAACCCAGGTGCTTCATCAGGATGAAGACCGGCACCATGAGGATCTGCGGGGGAATGGCGATGGAGCCGATGATCGAGAAGAAGAGGAGCTTCTTGTACGGAAAATCCCGCCGGGCGAAGGCGTAGCCCACCATGGTGGAGAAGAGGAGGTTGGCGAAGGTGACCACCAGGGCGATGTAGAGGGAGTTCCAGGAGTACCGGCCGAAGGGGCCGCTCACCAGGACGTCCCAGTAGTTGTTGACCGTCCAGCGATGGAAGATGAAACGGACGTCGTCCAGATGGACCCCGCCGCTGCCCTGGTTGAAGGTGAAGAGGAGCTGCTCGGCCATCCGCTCGGATACCCCCGGGGTGAGGAGCGACAATCGGAAGGCCTCCATGGGGATGCGCACCTTCTCCCACCGGTTGCGCAATCCCCCCCGCAGGAATTCCTGGATGCTCAGGCTCGCACGCCGGCCCTTGAGATCCACCAGATCCACCGTGAAGTCCTCGCCACCCACGTCCCCCCGCACCCGGAACTCCAGGGCGGAGAACTTCCGCATGTCCTGGCCGATCCGGGTCGCCCAGCGGACCGGCCCGTCCACCACCTCGTAGCGGAGGGTGAGAATCCGGTTCTGCTGGGGGGCGGCCTGGGGCGGTTGAAACTCCATGGAGATCTTGGAGGCCCCGTCGGCCCGAACGGTGATCGGACCTCCGATGGAGTTGGTCTCCCCCACCTCGAAATCCGCCACCACCACTTCGCTGGCCCGCTGGAAGAGGGTGCCGGTCGGCTTGAAGGAGGTGGTGAACATGAGCACGAGCGGCAGGAGGGTGAGGACCAGCATGACCGTCAGGATCGCGACGGAGAGCGTCATGAGAAGCCGGCCGCGCATCTTTAAGCGCGCTCCTCCACCTTGAACACCCGCACCTGGAGCCAGGAGAGGATCATGGTGATGAGGAAGAGGATGTAGCCGATCGCCGAGGCGTGGCCCATGTCGAAACGGTGGAAGCCGGTCTCGTACAGGTGCCACACCACGGTCGTCGTGGCCCCCAGGGGCCCTCCCTGCGTCATGGTGAAGATCTCGGGGAAGACCTGCAGCGCCCGGATCGTGTTGATCACCACCGCCACCAGGACGATCGGCTTGAGCTGCGGCAGGGTGATGTAGCGGAACTTCTGCCAGTCGTTCGCCCCGTCAATGGAGGCGGCCTCGTACAGCTCGGCGGGGATCGTCTGCAGGCCGGCAAGGAAGAGCACCATGTAGTAGCCGAAGCTGGCCCAGACGTTCATGAAGACGATCGACATGAGCGCCCAGTCCCTGTTGAGCAGCCAGGGGGGATCCGGCACCGGCAGGCCGACCCACTCGAGAACCCGGTTGACCAGCCCGTCCTGCGCGTACAGGTAGGTGAAGATCGTGGCGATCACGATGACCGAGGTGGCCACCGGCAGGAACATGCCCGCCTGGTAGAGCTGCTTGAACGGCACCTTCGTGTTGATGAGGACCGCGGCGAAGAGGGCCAGCGCCATCGTGGGCGGGATGCTCGCCACCGTGAAGATCACCGTGTGCCAGAGGGCCCTCAGGAAATCGGGCTCCCGGATCACATCCCAGAAGTTGCGCAGGCCCACGAAGGCGAAATCGGAGGTGAGCAGGTTGTACCTCGAGAAGCTCAGGACGAAGGAGTGAACGAGCGGGATGAGGCTGAAGGCGAGGAACGTGAGGACCCACGGGGAGGTGAAGACGGAGCTGACCCAGAGGTCGTGCAGGCTGCGCCGGATGCGGACACGCCCGCGGCGCTGCCGATGGATCACCCGGACGAGAACCGCAGTGAGGACCAGGAGGGTGAGGAACCCCCCGAACACCAGCGCGTCGCTGAAGCGGCCCTTCACCTCCCGGGCCTGGAGGATCCGGTTGATCTCGCCGGTCGTCGCGCGCAGGACCTCCAGCGGATCCCGGTCGCTGAGGATCACCTCCTCGATCGCCCGCGTCACCTTCTCCTGCATCTGAACCCAGGCCGGGTGAGCGGGCGGCGCCACCGCGTACTGCACCTGCTCGAAGAAGAGCCGCTGCTCGGGGTGGAGCTGGTAGTAGGGATGCCGGATGGCCGACTTCGCCGTGGGGACCACGTTGCGCTGCGCCTCCACGATCGCCATCGCCTGCTCCTCCTGGATGAGGAACCGGGCGAGCTCCAGCGCCGCCTCCCGGTGCCGGCTCGATTTCAGGAGCACCAGCACCTCCCCGCCGGCGAAGGAGGCGGGCGTACCGTGCGCCCGGGATGGCCTCGGCAGGAGGCCCACGCCGTAGTTCAGGGTGGGATTCATCCGGGGGATCAGGGCGAAGTTCCACGAGCCGGAGATCTGGATCCCGATGCGGCCCTCGGCGAAGAGCTGGTTCACCTGCGGCTGGCGCTCCACCAGGGCAAACGGCTTGAGCGACCGGTAGAACCTCAGCGCCTCCACCACCGGCGGCTCGTCGAGCAGGCAGATCGTCCCATCGGCGCTGAGGACCTCGCCGCCATTGCCCCACGCGAAGGGGAGGAACTGCTGCCAGGGGGCGTACGCCTCTCCGACGTGCAGGCCGATTCCGTAGAGGTTCTCTCCCAGCGCATCCACCGCCTTGGCGGCCTGCAGGAGATCCTCCCAGGTCTCCGGCGGCCGGGCGGGATCCAGGCCGGCCTGCGCGAAAAGGGCCCGGTTGTAGAAGAGGATGCGGGTGCCGGCCAGCCACGGCAGGCCGTAGATCCGGTCCTGGTAGGTGAGCGGATCCCACAGGAGGAATTCCCCTTTGAAGGGGGCTACCTCGTCCGTGAGATCGTGCAGAACGCCGGAGGCGGCGAACTGGGGAACCCAGTCGGTGCCCAGCTCGACCAGGTCCGGGGCGTTGCCCGCGGCGATGGCGGTGATGACCTTGTCCAGCCCGAAGTCCCAGGAGAGCTGCTGGAAACGGACGCGGATTCCGGGGTGCTGGCGCTCGAACTTGTCGAGGAGCGACCGCATCAGCTCCTCCCCGACCGACAGCTCCCAGAACTCCAGCGTGACGTTCTCGGCGGCCAGCGCGGCGGGCGGGCGCGGGCCGCAGGCGGCGAGCGCGAGGAAAAGGCAGCCCCCCAGGAGAAGCCGCTTGACGCAAGGGGTGAGATGCCGGTCGCTCATTGGAAAGGGACAGTCTACCACCCGCTGGAAACCGTTGACAAGTCATTGAAACGACGCGGATAATGAGTTTTCTTATGAAGCCCCGCTTCGCGGGACATCCCAAGATGAAAACTTAGATGAAGCCCCGGCTGCTCATCGCCTGCGATTTCGACGGAACGGTCACAAGGGCCGACACGCTCGTCGAGATCCTCAACCGCTACGGCGATCCGGACTGGCGCGCGATCCAGGAGCGGGTCGTCTCCGGGGAGATCTCCATCCGGCGCGGTCTCGAGTTGGAGATGGGGGCGGTGCGCGCCGGCGTGGAGGAGCTGCGGGCGGTGCTCTCCTCCGTCGAGCCGGAGCCCGCCTTCCCGGGCTTCCTGCGCGGCATGCGCTCACGCGGAATCCCCCTCGTGGTCTTGAGCGGCGGATTCGATCTGTGCGTGGAGACGGTGATGACCGCCGCAGGGCTCTGGCCGGTACCGTACCTTGCGAACCGGCTCCTGCGCAACAATGGCTCCTGGTCGGTCCATTTCCCCTACCCGTCCCTCTCCTGCCAGGCCTGCGGGCACTGCAAGGCCGATCCGATCCGGCGATGGAACGAGCAGGGCTACACGACCGTTTTTGCGGGAAACGGCGTCACCGACCGATGCCCGGCCGCGGCGGCGGCTCTCACCTTCGCGAAGGATGAGCTGGCGGCCTGGTGTGCGGCGCAGGGAATCCCCGCGGCCCCCTTCCGGACCTTTGACGACATCGAGGCGGATCTGAAGAGGAGAGGATGGCTGTAATGTCATTGCGAGCGCAGCGAAGCAATCTGCTTCGGACGCTTCGCGTCCCCGCAATGACGGCCTTGTCCCTCTTCTGTGCCGCCGCCCACCCTCTCCCGACGGCCTGGGCCTCCGTGCGCCAGGAGGTTTACGTGACCGGCCATGTCCAGTCCTTCGGCGGGTACGCGGCGACCGAGGCGGTCTCGTTCCAGGCCACCGAACCGGGAGAGCAGGAGATCGGCCGGATCGTGCTCGATGGGGTGTACAACGGCCCCTATCCCTGGATCATGCGGATCTACACGGATAACCTTCCGTTTGGCGGGGTGGGCGGGGCCGTCCGGCGCCCCAGCCCGGCGGGGCTGGTCTCCGAAGACGGGACGACCGTGGTGCCCCTCTTCGTCCACTCGCCGAACTTCGGGCCGGAGGTGTGGCGCAGGATCCCGGATCTCAACGAGCCGGGCTACGTGCCCTACGCCCCGGACCCCGATCCGGCGGAAGCCGCCTACACCGACTGCATCGTCATGGGGATTGACCCGAGGAACGGCGCCTGGGTGGCAGGGGCGGACGGGCTCCTCTACACCACAGACGACAACCTGGTGGGAGACACCACCATCGCCACTCCCTTCGAGCTCATCCTGCGGGGCGATTTCACCGGCTCCTCGGTCCGCGGCCGGTACGAGGCCACCGTGTATCTGGAGATCGTGCCGGCACCCTGAGATGACAGCGCCCGCCGGCCGCTCGGCGCTCTGCGCGATCCTCTCCCTGCTGGCCCTGAACGGCCTTTCGTCGGCCGGACTGGCGCTGGACGTGGAACCGATCCGATTGGAGCTCGTGATCCCTCCCGACCGGCCCACAAGGGAACAGATGACCATCTCCAACCCTCTGTCCAAGGCGGTGTCGGTCCGGGTGAGCCGCGGGGCTTACCGGTTCCTGCAGGAGCAGGTGAAGCTCCCCTCGGCGGAGCAGTGGCTGGAGCTCAAGCCGGACTCCTTCGTGCTCGCCCCCGGCGCCTCAACCGTGGTGGAGCTGACGGTCACCCCGCCCGCGAATCTGCCTCTGGACACGGCCGCAGAGTACGTGGCCGCGATCCTCGTGGATGAGCTGCCCGCGGAGCCGGAAGGGCAAGCGCTCCCCGGCGCCTCCCGGATCCACGTGGTTCCCAGGCTGGCCCTGCCGGTCTACCTCCAGATCGACGGGCGGCGGCGCCTGGCGGTGGAGCTGTCCGCCCTCAAGCTGAGCGTGAAGAGCCAGGATCCCTCCAGGAATCTGGAGGAAGAGGTCCCCGCTCTTCTGCGAATCGACACGGTCCTGAAGAATCGCGGGACCGTGCACGTCCGGCCCACGGGAAGCGTCACCCTCTTCGACGGCGAGACCGGCGACCTCACCCGTTCCGAGCCGCTGGGGCGGGCGCTGCCGCTCTTCCCGGCGGCCACCCTGACCCTCCCGGCCTTCCTGCCGCTTCCCCGCCCCGGGTCCTACCGGGCCGTGGTGACCGTGGAACCGTACGCCGACGAGATCCTGCAGGCGGAGGCCCATTTCCGGGTGACGGAAGAGGGGGCCGTGATCATGGCCGAGGAGGGGGCGTGATGCGCCGGGGCGCCTGGGCAGGTCCCGCGGTTCTGCTCCTTGCCCTGCTGCTTCCCGCGGCCCCCGCCGAGGCGGGGAAGAACCTCAGGATCGTCTCGGTGCAGTACAACCAGCACTTCAATCCGACCGAGGATGTTCGCTTCACCATCGTTGTCAAGAACAACGAGGCGACCGCCGAATTCGCCGAGATCGATGTCACCCTCTCCAACATCGACACCGAGGCGGAGACAACGCTGACGCCGGTTCTGACCGGCACGGCGGGGGCGGGAGGAACCTTGAGCCTCTCCGCCACGTACCGGGTCGCGGCCGGCACCTACACGGTGAGCTTCCCGCTCTTCGACGGGAACGGGGTCCGGGTGGACCGCGTGGCGGGTAAGTTCCCCCTGCACATCGGCACCGAGACCGAATCGATCCACGTCTACCCGGAGGTGATCCAGCTGGGGACCCTCCCGCCGGGGCGGTACATGCATCCCGTGCCGATCGAGGTCCGGTGGAACTACTACCGCTTCAACCGGCTCCGGCTCGACCAGCCCTTCACCGTCCGGATCTACACCGACAACGCCACGCGCTACGCCGGGATCCCCGGCGCCCTCCGGCGGCTCTCCGGCGGCGGGCTGGTTTCCCTGGACGGCAGATACGTGATCCCGCTCAAGGTCTGGTGCCTGAACTTCGGGCCGGACATCCAGGAGACCGGCTGGGACGCCGGACTCGCCGGCCCGCCCCCGGTGGATGAGGATGACGCCTGGATCGGCCCGCCGCTGCTGGAGGGGAAGCTCACGGCGACGTACACGGGCAGTTCCTACGCCCCCGGCGCGTACGCCGTCGGGCGAAACGCCGGCTCCGCTGCCTGGGTGCGCATCCCGGACCTCACCGACATGACCGCCAACCCGATCAGCTGGAGGCGGCTCATCGGCCAGGATCCCCACGACGACCGGTTCGTCTCCGATTCCAATCCCACCGGCGACTTCACCCTTCGGAATCCCTTCACCTTCTGGCTGGCCACGGAGGGCGGACCCACCGCGGTGGAGGGCTCCTACGCCGCCACCATGGTGGTGGAGCTGTGGAACCCGTGAGAAGATTGCCCCGGCCATTTCTTGTCGTGGCGATGGCGCTGCTCTTCCCTCTTGCGCCCGCGCCCCGATGGGCGGCCTGCGCGCAGGAGCTCCCCTCCGATTACGTCCTCCAGCTCGCCCGGGTGGATTACTTCCTCCGGAAGGCCGATTACACGCGGGCGGCGGATGAGCTGGGCCGGGTTCCCAAGAGGCACCACGGGGAACTCCTCTTCCGGCACTACCTGGACAAGGTCCTGGCCGGTCTGTACGGGCCGCCGGCGGGCCGTGCGGCGCTCACCACGGAACGCGTCGTCAGGAACCGCGCCTCCCAGCGGCTGCGCGTCACGCGCAAGCAGCGGGACGCCGACACGCGCTCGGATCAAACGCCGGACAACCGGGGGTGGCAGGTGAACCAGCACCTCGAGGCCGACGTGGAAGGCAAGGACAACCTGCGGACCCGCTGGGTGCTCGATCTGGAGGGCTACCGGAACGGCCACAACGACGCCCGGTACCGGACGGTGCTGGCCGACTTTTACACCGATCCAACGCACCACCTGGCCCTCGGCGACAGCGCCACCTTCCCCGGCAACTACTTCATGCGCGGCTCGCGCGTGCGGGGGATGAACCTCCTCCTGTCCGGGCCGGAGCACGAGTTTCAGGCGGTGCTGGGGGCGTACCCCTTCTGGCTCGAGAGCCGGGATCAATACATTTACCCGCGCGACGTCATGGGCCTGCACGACCGCTGGCGCCTCTTCGGGGACCGCGTCCGCTTCGCCGCCAACCTGATCAAGAGCCGCGACAGCGAGAAGATCCGCACAATCGACGTCGTCAACCAGCCGCGGGACAACACCGTCTTCAGTCTCGACCAGGAGGTGAAGCTCATCCCCGACGTCTGGTTCCTCAAGGCCTCGGAGGCCTGGAGCACCACCGACGACAACCTGATCGAGGACCGCTTCGGCGACACCTCCAAGCTCAAGGACAGCGCCTTCATCCTGGAGTCCCTGCTGATCCAGCCCTGGGGCCGGTCGAACACCTTCTTCCAGCGGACCGGGCCGGACTTCCGCCTGCTCAACGACATCCCCTCGGGCAGCGTGGTCAACTCGAAGGGGTTCACCTCCGACCGGCAGCTCATCGAGGAGCATCTCGACTTCAACCCCTGGGGGCCGCTCGACCTGGACCTGGAGGCGAGCTGGCAGCGGAACAACCTCGACAGCGACAGCGGGATCGAGCAGACGCGGCAGAGCTGGTACACGGCGAATCTCGGGATCCTGGTTCCCCCGGAGTGGCCGCGCCCGCGCCTGCGCGGCACCTGGATCGACACCACCTCCGTGCCCGGCTCAACCACCCGATCCGCCGAGGTGCGCACCTTCGATCTCCGGCAGGAGCTCACCTACTATCTCCAGGGGATCCACTGGACGCAGTTCGCCGATTTCGTGACCGAGCGGCCCGTGCGCGACCAGGGAGCGTTCGACGAGGAGGAGCGCTGGTCGGTGGGGACCCGGCTGGGTATCCCGCTCATCGAGCGGATCCTGGTCAGCCCCCATTACCGCTTCCTCGCCTTTGACGAGCTGTTCGACGAGGTCCGGGAGAAGGGGATCTCCCACGAGGCGGGGGTGAACGGCTCCGTTCGCCTCTGGTCCACCGCCTCGCTGGGGTTAAGCTACACCTTCCTGCACGGCAAGCTCACCAACCCCGGCGGGACCCGGATGGTCCACGCCGAGGGCCATGCCGGGACCGCGAGCTTCACCTGGCCGTACACCGGCTACCGCTGGGACCGGAAGAGGAAGCTCACCTTCTTTCCCGGCGTGACGATCCATCTGACGGACCTGAGCCAGAAGTCCGAGCAGCGGCCCCTCATCGTGACGCGGCTCACCACCGCCTACGAGGCGTTCGCCGACTGGAAGGTGGAGCTGATGGGGGAGTACCGGTACGACGACGACAAGCGGGGCGACCGCATCCGCGGCGAGGAGTCCCGCCTCTGGCTCCTCTGGTCCTCCCGGTAGGAACGGGGACGCTCCAGAAAGGGACACTCCTGAGCTTCCTCGCGGCCAGTGTGTCCCATAGTGGAGCGTCCCCGTTCAGGCGGGCTGGGGGGTCGTGGAGGAGATGGCCGAGATCAGCCGCCGGATCTCTTCCTTCATCCTGGCGGCGGCGGCCCAGGTTTCCTTGACGAAGGGGTCGTCCTTCGCCGGCTTGTGGGCCTCGTCGTAATCCTCGATCACCTCGGCACCGCGGCGGTCGTCCTTCTCCTTGGAGCTCTGGACATCCGCGGCGATCTTCTCTTGCATGCGGACCAGCGTGTTGAGGCGCTCCTGGGGGGTCACTTGGGGGAACTCCCGCTCCAGGATCTTCTCTTCGTGCTCCCAGCGCGCACCGGAGGACTTGGTCTCCAACCGGCGCTTGAGGCCGAGGAGCGCATAGGTGCGGATGTAGAAGGTGTATGTTTCGATGGCCTTCTTTCGGCTCGCCTCGCTCATGAAGTTCTTCCCCAGCCCCTTCACGTCCCTGGAGGTGTAGATCTCCTTCCCGCCGGCCGCCTGAAGCCGGTGCCGGGCATCGAGCATCATGTCGACGATCTCCGGCCGGAATACCTCGAAGTCGAACTTGGAGCGGCGCGCCTTGTTGCGCTTGGCGTACTTGCCCTCGTTCCTCTTCACCATGTAGATGTTGTCGGAGAGGACCCAGCCCGGCATGATCTCGTTGTAGGCCGGCGAGACGCCGGGGATCACGGCCGCCGGGGCGTTGATGAGCGAGAAGGGGAACTCCACCTTCTGCGGCAGCATATTGACGCCGCTGGCGATGATGGTGTAGGGAGAGCGGGTGAGATCGGTGGGATACTTCACGTTGACGCCGAGGCCGAAGAAGGTACCCTCCCCCGGCCAGATCTCCTGGTCCGGCGCCTTGGCGGTGTGGTTGGAGCCGATGTTGGCCCCGTAGCCGACGTTCCCCTTCCCCTCGGGCCAGAGGGCCGCGATGAGCAGGGCCTGGTGGTGGAATCCGACGAACGGCCCCACCAGGGCGCTCGTCACCTCCCCCTCCGCCACCCCGGTGTTGGGGCCGAGGATCGAGTGGGTCACCTTGCCGTGCCGCTCCACGTGCGAGTGCTCGGTGAGCAGGGAGGAATCCACGATCGCCCCGCTCGTCACCTCGCAGCCCCACTGCAGGATGGAAGAGGTGACGATGGCGCCGTGCGAGATCTCGCTGGGCTCGGCGGCCGAGGAAAGGACCGTGACGTTCTCCACCCTCTGGGCGGAATCCACCACGGCCGAGTCGGCCAGGTAAACATCGGTGACCTTCGGGGTATGGAGGAGGCGGACCGACGGGCCGATCACGTTGAACGGCGCGGAGACTTCCTTTACGTAGGCGGACAGCCGCTCCCCGTAGGCCTCGAGCAGAGAGGCGTTGCCACGCGACCGGGCCAGCAGCCAGGCCCCCTCGACGGTGAGCTCCGCAAAGAGCGGGACCTCCCTCCCGCCGGTTTCGATGGCGATCAGGAGCCCGGTCCCGTTGGCGAAAGAGTCGGACTTCGCCTTGGTGACCGCCCCGACGTCGAACAGGATCGCTCCCTCGCCCACAACGGTGCGGTTCAAAAGCCGGACATTGCGCACCAGGGCGTTCCGCCCGATGACGCAGGAGGAGAGGACGCAGTGGGAAAGGCCCGCCGGCAGCCGGATCCCCTCCACCTCCACCGAACCGCTGAATGAGGAGAGGAGGGCGCTGCCTGCGAAATGACACCGCTGGACCCGCTTCGGATCGAAACCGGCCGCCACCCAGACATCCTTCCAGTCCTCGGCCGTGTTCCCCAGCTTTTCCAGGAGGCGGATCTGCGCAGGGGTGAGGGCCCGGTAACCGGCCTTGCGCAGCGCCGCCGGCTTGGCCAGGAGGAGATTGAAGAGGGACTTCGCCTCCCGCGCCCCGCGGGCCAGCTCGGAATCGGTCCGGGCCGCCTCCAGGGCCTGAAGGATGTCCAGGGTGGGAACCGCCATGCGATCCTTACGCCAGAACCAGGACGTTCGGCTCGGCCGGGTACTCCCGGGTCAGCTTCGTGGCCGCCGGCTTGTCCACGATGATCGTCGCCTTGGGGTGGAGCTGAACGATCGTGGCGGGCACCATGGCGGTGATCGGCCCCTCGCAGGTCCTGGCGATGGCGTCCGCCTTGCCCGCGCCGTTGGCGAGGAGGATGAGCTGCCGCGAATCCATGATCGTGCCGATGCCCATCGTGATGGCGTACTTGGGCACCTCGTTCATGTTGCGGAAGAAGCGGGCGTTGTCCTCCCGGGTGCGGTCGTCCAGGGTCTTCACGCGCGTCCGGGACCCCAGCGACGAGCCCGGTTCGTTGAAGGCGATGTGGCCGTTGCCGCCGATGCCGAGCAGCTGGATGTCCAGGCCGCCGGCCTTGACCATCTGCTCCTCATACCAGCGGCAGAAACCGGGGATGTCCTTTGCGGTGCCGTCGGGAATGTGCACGTTCTTGGGATTGACATTGATCTGCTTGAACAGGCTCTCCCACATGAAGTAGTGGTAGCTCTGGGGATGGTCGTGGGCAAGCCCCACGTACTCGTCCAGGTTGAAGGTCACGACCCGGGAAAAGTCGAGGCCCTCCTGCTTGTGCAGCCGAATAAGCTCCTTGTACGTTCCCAGCGGGGTGGAACCTGTGGCCAACCCAAGCACCGCGCGGGGCTTGCGTCGAATGACCTCCGCAATCAACTCGGCCGACAGCTTGGACATCTCCTCAGCCGTCTCTTTGACAATCACCTCCATGGCGAAGCAGCTCCTCCTTCAGGTTGTCTGTGACCGTTGGTGAACGATGTGATCGGAAACCGCCCCTCGCGAGGCCCAGCAAAGCAGAGACTTTTTTATAACACAGTCCCCCGCGGCCGTCAAGGAGAGCACGGCCGG
>CAYJQV010000047.1:0-11905 GCA_964372395.1 uncultured Planctomycetia bacterium
CGGGTGGTGCTGCCGAGTTTCTGGCGGGCGAAGGGCATCAGCCGGCAGGTCAGACGGCTTCTGAGCGATCCGCGCATGGACGACCTCCCCGACCCGGTCCGGAGGATGGCCGAGTTCGCCCTCAACGAGATGCTCCTGGACATCAACGAGTGGGGCTACCGGTGGAGGCGGGGCTTTCGTACGACGCTCACCTACCTTCGGCTGGCTGAGCCGGACAGGCTCACCGTCGTGATTCAGGATCAGGTGGCGCTGGCTCAGCAGGCGCGGGGGGAAGAGGTCAGGGGCTTTGACTTTCGGACGCTGCCTCCGGTTCCGGCCGATCCCTCCGAATGGGATCCGATCATGGAGGAGCACATCCGGTTGACCGGCCGGGAGGGGGCGATTGGCGGGCGGGCCATCCGCGAGATGATCGGCGCCGTTTTTGACTACGACTGGACCTTCGATCCGTCCATCGGCAACCGTTACACCCTGACCTTCCCACTCGCCGGCCCGGAGAAACCGGCCGCCGGGCCGCCCGCCTCAGCCGGCATGGAGGAACCCGGTGCGGCAGGGGGGCTGCTCGTGGGGAACGTCGAGATCAGCATGGATCATTACCGGAGGATCACCCTGCCGGTTCGATGGCCCTCCTACCGGACCGCCGACGCGGTTGCCGGGGAGCTCGTGGAGAGAGACGGATCGCGTTTCATCACGCTTCTGCCGGCGAGGGCCGGAGAGCCGAACTCTGTCCATCACGACAACAGCCACAGGATTCTTCTTCCGGAGAGCTGGCTGAGTTGGCTGGACGTCGAGGCGGGCGGCCGCGTGGTCCTGCTTGGCGTGAAGGATCACCTGGAGCTCTGGAGTCCAGCTGCGTGGGAGCGGTTGCAGGCGGAGTGGGAAGAGCCGTACCAGCAGGCTCTCGAGAGAGCGCTCGGTCGGGGCCCGGCCGCCGGCATGGAGCAGGCTCAGCCGCTCACCCCGGAGCAGGCGGTAGGAATCCTGGAATCCCGATGGCCGGCTGTCAGGAAAGAGCATCTGGACGCCGGATTCCTGACCATTCGCCCCTTGAAACCGGGGCAGCATTCCTGGCATCTCGGGAGCGGCTTCTCTCCCCTCCCGGTGCTGGAGGCCTTGATGGGCTTGAGGGTCCGTGCGGAAGACAGCGACCCGGGATTCAAATCGACGTTCGATAACTGGATGGAACGGACGGACATCAGCGCCATCGTCAAGAAGCAGGGGGGCCAGGCGGAATACCTGCTTGCCGATTCGGCTTGGGACCCGCATCCGCCGGCCGCAGGCTCCATGGATCACATCGCGGCGGTCGATCTGTTCACCGGATTCCCCGAGGCGCACCGATGGCCGGAGGGGAAGGCCGAGGAGGTTATCCGAAGGATCGCCGATGCGGCGGCCGAAACGTCCACGGTTCTCATCAGCGGCGAGGGTGCTGTTCCGACCGCCGCCGATGGGGCGGCGCTGCTGGAACAGGAGCTCAATCGGAGGGGCAGGAGATTCCTGAAGTGGGATGTGGAGGCTCTCTTGCCGTCGGATTCGGCGGACACGGAGCTATGGCTCTTCACGATTTCCCCCGAGGCGGAGGAGGCCGGACCGCGCATTGGATTCGTGCCAGCCGCCGAGCCAGCGGGCCTGGTGGGCTTTCTCTTGGAGGGGGAGGGGTTGGCGTTCGGGCCCCTCTTCGCGCTGGCGGCGGTTGAGGGATGGGAAGTTCCCTTCGCGGGGATTGCGACGCAGGAGCGGATCGACCGATTGGCCGCGGAGCTGCCGCCCATCGCCGCCGAGCTGCTCCGGAAGCGGATGGCGGTGAGCGATGGGAAGGAGCAGGAAGCGGTCCATCAGGAGGCCGAGCGGTTGATCCAGGGACAGGTTCCGGCCCGGCAGATTCCAACATTGGTGGTCACCCCGGTCCGGGAAGTTTGGGAGGATCTGCTCGCCCAGATCGAGAGGTACCTGCGCCTCGTGGGGCTGAAGTTCGCCGGACCGGAGGATGAGAAGCAGGCGCTGGAGCTTCTGCGGGCGGCCTGAACGGCGTTTTTTTGCGGCGGATATTGCAGAAAATGCTATGATTTTGACATGACTGGGCAGCCGCGCCCGCTCGGCCGGTGGGAATCGCTCTTCACGCGGCAGGAGCGGATGGCGCTCTCCTTCCTGGTCGTGGCGGGGCTTCTCGGGCTTGGCCTCCAGCTCCTTGGGTGGGGACGGCAGCCGACCGCCATTGAGGCGGGGCCCGCGGCGATCTCTGTGAACCGGGCCGGGTTGGAGGAGCTGACCGCCTTGCCGGGGATCGGTCCGGTGACGGCTCGGCGGATCATGGAGGAGCGCCGGCAACGGGGGCGGTTTCTGACGCTGTCGGATCTGCGCCGGGTGAAGGGAATCTCACCGAAGACCCTGGAGAGAGTGCGCGGCCATGTCCGCTTCGACTGAGGGACGGTTTCAGAACCCAGTCGGGGATGCCGTCCCTGCGGCGGGGCGGCCGGCTTGCAACGTTCGCCCGCCCAGCGAGCGGGCTCACTCTGGAGGGCCGCTCACATCTCGCGGCCCCTCGCAATCCGGCCTCCTTATTCGTCGGCCGGCGACTCTCGGCCGCGCATCAAACCGTGCCGCGCGGCCTGCGGAGGTGCTGCGCCGGCCACCCCCACCGCAGGGACCCATCCTCGGTCGTGAAGCCAACCCTACCGTTGAGATCCCGGAGCGGGCGCCGATGGCGTGGGTTGCCCTCGCCTTTGCCGCCGGCATCGCCCTGAACCTTGCCCTTCCGCTTCCGGCGTCGGGGATCGGGCTCGGCTTGATCCCCGTGGGGATTCCGCTCCTGCGAAACCGGCGCGGATCTGCGCGGATCAATCTCTTCCTGTTGCTGCTCATCGGCTGGCTGGGAATGGCCCGGGCGGGCATGGCGGGGGAGGCGGCCGGCTCCGGGATCGGCGGCTGGATTGAAACGCGGCCGCGGCCGGTGACGCTGACTGGAACTCTGGTGAGCGACTTGCCGATGGAGCGGGCCCGGGGCAGGTGGGGATGGTTCCGCGTGGAGGCGCCTGCGGGCAGATTGTGGGTTCGGTTTCCGGCGCGGGCAGGGGAGCTGCGGTACGGGGAGCGGCTGCGGTTGAGCGGGCTGCTCCGCGCGGGATCGGTTCCCGGGCCCGGCCGGTTCGATGAACGCCGCTGGCTCTGGCTCCACGGAGGGCAGGGGATCCTGACCGTCGCCGACCCTGAGGCGCTCCTCCGCCTGGGCGCTGAGCCCGGCCCATGGGTCCGGTACCGGCGGTGGGTGGCGGGATTCCGCGCGCAGCTTGAGCAGATCGGCCGATCCCTTCTCTCCGGAGGAGGGGCGGCTTATCTGGAGGGCTTGGTGCTGGGCCAGCCGGGCATCTTCGAGGATCCGGCGCGGGAGGCGTTCCGGAGGACCGGCACCCTGCACGTGCTGGTGGTGTCCGGCCTGCATGTGGGGCTGATCGGCTTCATCATGCTGACGGTGCTCACAATCCTCCGGCTTCCGCGCGGGATGCTCTACGGCGCGCTCGCGGGGATCCTGGCGACCTACTGCGTGCTGACCGGCATGAAGGTGCCGATCGTCCGCTCGACGCTCACCGGGCTTCTCTTCTGCTGGGGGAAAGGGAAGGGCTGGCCGGTCTCTGCGCTGAATCTGACCGGCGCTGCGGCGTTCGTGATCCTGGCGCTGGAGCCGAGGGCGCTGGCCGATGTGAGCTTCCAGCTTTCGTTCGCCGCGGTGGGCGGGATCTTCACCATCGGCTCCTGGCTGTCGTCCCGGCTCCTGCCGGCCTTGCGTTGGCGTCCGCTGACGGAGGCGGTCGGGGTCTCCTGCGGGGCGTGGATCGCAACACTGCCTTTCCTGGCGTGGCATTTTCATCTGGTGAGCTGGGTGGGGCCGCTGGCCAACCTGGTCGTCGTCCCGTGGGCGTCCCTGGCGATCGCGGTGGGATTGGCGCTGTACGGCGCCGCGCTCCTCTGGCCTCCGGCGGCGGGTCCCTTCGCCGCGAGCTTTGAATGGTTGACGGCTGGGCTGCGGGCGGCGGTGCGCTGGATGGCTTCCCCGGCCTGGAGCTGCTGGCAGATGTAAAAAAATCAGAAACCGGACCGGTCCGGTGCTATACTTTCTGTCGGAAGGTTCTCACCACGCTCGCGATGGCGGCTTCAGGCAACGGCTCAGTTGGGCCCCTCGACGAGCGGCGCCGGTATCGGCGCCTGCGTTGCAAGACCGAGATTCGATTCCGGGATCTTTATAAACCCCAGCAGAAATACGCCAGCTCCCTTTCCAAGGATGTCAGTGTCGGCGGCCTCCGGCTGGACACGATCCGATTCCTTCCGAAGGATGTGCGCCTGGTGCTGCTCCTTTCCCTGCCCGGGGTGACCGCCGAGCCGCGAAGGGCCATCGGCAGGGTGGTCTGGGTCCGCCGCGGCAGCTTCTCCGACTCCTACGAGTGCGGGCTGCAGTTCGTCGAGGTCACCCCAGCGGACCACGAGCTTCTCGCCGACTGCGTGGAGCGGGGGCTGGTCTTCAGCTGACGGTCCCCGGCGGACCCTCCCCGGCTGGCGGGCTGGACGACCCGCGGCGGGCTGTGGTATCGTAGCCACCGATTCCCAACGATTGCCCCATGAGCAAGGTTCGGCTCTTCACCACCCTTCTCCTCTTATCCCTGCTGGCGACCGAGGTCCAGGCCGCCTGGGTGTGGACCCCCCAGACCCGCCGATGGGTGAACCCGAAGTACGCGCCAAAGGATACCCCCAGCGCCCAGATGGACTGGGCGGTCGGCTTCTTTGAGGAGCGGAACTACCGCCGCGCGGTGAAGGAGTTCCTGCGCCTCGTGGCCGCCTACCCCCGCTCCGAGCTGGCCCCGGAGGCACAGTACCTGGCGGGGGTCTGCTTTGAGCTCATCGGCCGGGCCGGGCCGGCCTTTTCGGCCTACAAGAAGCTGGTGGAGATCTATCCCTTCAGCCCCCGGTTCCAGGACGCGATCGAGCGGCAGTTCCGGATCGCGGAGCAGCTCTATCAGGGACAGCGCCTCACCCTGGTGGGCCCCATCAAGATCCCGGCGCTGGACAAGGCGATCGAGATCTACCAGCATGTGGTGGATCACGCGCCCTACGGGGAGTACGGGGCGCGGGCGCAGCTGCGGCTGGGGGAGTGCTATCTGCGGCAGAACCGCTACGAGGAGGCCAACCGCGCCTTCCAGAGGGTGGCGGATGAGTATCCGACCTCCCCGCTGGTGGAGCAGGCGAGGTTCAAGGTGGCCTTCTGCGCCCGGCAGCTCTCGCTCAAGCCCAGCTACGATCAGTCCGCCACCAACGAGGCGATTGACTGGTACGAGAAGTTCATTGAGGGCCATCCGGACAGCGACCTGATCCCGCAGGCCGAGCAGAGCCTGGCGCAGCTGCACGAGGTCAAGGCCAGGGGCCTGGCGGAGATCGCGGCCTATTACGAGAAGCAGGGGCACCTCGCCTCGGCCGCGATCTACTACCAGGAGCTGGTGAAACAATATCCCCAGACCCCTGAGGCCGCGGAGGCGGTCTCGAAGCTGAAGGGATTCGAATCCAAAGGCGCTCTCGGCGAATGAGGCCTCCCGCCTTTCTCCTGCTGTGCGCGGCACTCCTCTCCTCCTGCGGCTACACCGCCACGCGCCTGCTCCCCTCCACCTATCGGACGATCTACGTCGAGCCGTTCCAGAACCGGATCCCGATCACGGAGGAGGTGAGCGAGCGGGTGGGGTTCATCACCAACGTGCCGGAGCTGGAGGAGAAGGTGACCCGGGGGGTGATCGACCGGTTCCTCTTTGACGGGAACCTGCGCGTGAGCAACCGGCCGGAGCAGGCGGATCTCATCCTGAAAGGCGAGCTTCTGGATTTCTACCGGCAGGCGGTGCGGCGGCTGGATGACGAGACGGTGGAGGAGTACCGGCTGAATCTCTCCGCGGCGGTCGCCCTCAGGAACAGGGCGGGGAAGGTCCTTCTGGAGGACCGGGGCCTGGTGGCGGACACCACCTACTTCGTGACAGGGGCCTCGGCCAAGAGCGAGAGCGCGGCGGTGGACGAGCTGGTCACCGATTTCTCGCGGCGGATCGTGGAGTGGGTCATTGAATACTGGTGAGAGCCGGCTTCAGAACCGGCAGATGGCGGCGCCGATCCCGGCGGTCGTCCTCTGCGTGGGGCCGGAGCGGTGGAGCCGCAGGAAACAGATCGAGGAGCTGAAGCGCCGCTGCCTCGCGCCGGGCTTTGAGGAGGCCGATTCCATCCGGCTGGATGGTTCGGCCGAGGCAGCCCCGATCCTGGAGGCGCTGGCCACCTCACCGATGGGTTCCCCACGCCGGCTGGTGGTGGTGGACGGCTGGGAGGAGCTCACCCCGGAGGCAGCCCCCTGGCTGGAGTCGTACCTGAGCCGTCCCAGCCCGAAGAGCTGTCTTGCGCTCTGCGCGGAACGATTCAGGGGCAGAGAGAAGACGGTCCCGGTGGAGTGGCAGGGAGGAGGGGAGCGTCCGGTCGTCGTCTGGTGCGAGGGTCCGGATCTTGGGCGCTGGATCCCGGAACAGGCCGGGGCGCTGGGGAAACGGATCCAGCCGCGCGCTGCGGAGCTTCTGGTGCGCCATAGGGGGACCGATCCATCGGCGCTGGAGCTGGCCCTGGAGGGTCTGGCCCTTCTTGCGGGGCCTGCGCCGGAGATCACGGTCGCGCACGTGGAGGCGCTCGTCCCGCCCTCGCTGCGGGAGAGCGCCTTTGACATCCTCGATTCGGCGGCTGCAGGACAGCCGGGCCGCGCGATCGAAGCGCTGCACACCGCGCTGGGACAGGGACGGATGACGCCGGATCAGTTCCTGGGAGCGCTCGGCTGGTATCTGCGCATGCTCTGGGAAGCGCGCCGAGGCGGGGACCCGGGGCCGCGTGCCGGCTTCTTCCGCAGGAGGGTGAGCGGGCGGCTGGCTTCCTGGGATGAGAGGCGCCTCCGGCAGGAGCTGCGTCAGATCCTGCGGGCCGACCGGCGGCTCAAGCGGGGGGATCCTGCGCCGGAGCTTTCGGCGGACGAGCTTCTGGTGCGGCTTTCCTCCCTGGCGGCGGGGTGATGGAGCCGGGCGGGCCTAGCGGAGCTTGGCCAGCGTGCGGGCGAGCCGCGATTTCTTCCGTGAGGCGGTCTTCCGATGCAGCGCCCTTTTGCTCGCCGCCTGGTCCAGGCGCCCGGCGAGAAGCCGGTAGGCCGCCTGGGCCTGCTCCTTGCTTGCCGCTTGCACGGCGGCAGAGAACCTCCGCATCAGGGTCTTGAGCTCGGATTTGACGTGAAGATTTCGCAGCCGCCTCAGGACGTCCGCCCGCATTCGCTTGGCGGCAGCACGGGTGTTCGGCATGGCGGCTGAAGGTATCACAGCGCTGTCGAAGGTGTCAACCCCGCCGGCTCACCACCCCGAGTCCCTCCTCCGCTCCGCCGGGATCGTCGGAATCACCACGGCCTTCAGCCGGATCCTCGGCTTCGCGCGGGACTGGCTGATCGCCGTCTCCTACGGCACCTCGCTCACCGCCCAGGCCTTTGTCGTTGCCTTCCGCGTGCCGAACCTGCTGAGGGATCTGGTGGGCGAGGGGGCGGCCAATGCCGCCTTCGTCCCGCTCTTCAGCGGCACGCGCACGGCCCGCGGACGGGAGGAATGGCTGCGGCTCGCCCAGGCCCTCTGGGTGCGGCTGCTTCTCGGAGCGGTCGGGATCTCGGCGGCAGGTGTGGCGGCCGCCCCGTGGCTCGTGCGCTGGGTGGCACCCGGCTTTGCCTCCGACCCGGCGCTTCTTCAGCTGACCACGGAGCTCACCCGCATCCTCTTTCCCTTCATCGGCCTCGTCGGCCTCGCCGCCTTCTTCATGGGGCTGCTCAACAGCGTCCACCACTTCGCCCTCCCCAGCCTCGGGCCGGCCCTGCTCAACCTCTGCATGATCGCGGGGCTGCTTCTCTGGCGTCCGGAGGCGAAGGGGCTCGCCTGGGGGATCATCGTCGGAGGGCTCCTTCAGCTCCTCATCCAGATCCCGGCGCTGCGGCGGGAGGGGTTCGGCCTGCGGCTGCGGTGGACGCAGCATCCCGGCGTGCGCGAGGCGGGACAGCTCATGATTCCCCGTGCGGTCGGCAGCGGGGTCCATCAAATCTCCGTGCTGGTGGACACGGTCTTCGCTTCCTTCGGACAGCTGGTCGGGCAGGGAGGGGTGGCGGCGCTCTACTTCGCGCACCGTTTTCTCCACCTGCCGCTGGCCCTGTTCGGGATCTCCATGGCGCAGGCGGCCCTTCCCACCCTCTCTGTCCAGGCGGTTCAGGGCGACCCGCAGGCGGCTCGCAGGACGCTCTCCCTCGCTCTGCGGGCGAGCCTGGCGATCGCGCTGCCCTCCAGCGTCGGCCTCATCCTCCTGGCGCATCCGATCATCCGGACCCTGCTCCAGCACGGCCAGTTCTCGGCGGACTCGACGCGGCTCACGGTGGCGGCGCTGCAGTGGTACGCGGTGGGGATCTGCTCCCTCTGCGCAGCCAAGGTGCTGGCGAACGCCCTGTACGCGTTCCAGGACACCTGGACGCCGGTCCGCTCGGCGGCCGTCGCGCTGGTGATGAACGCGCTTCTCAATCTGATCCTCATCCGGCCGATGGGATTGGCCGGGCTGGCGCTGGCCACCTCCCTCTCCTCGAGCTGGAACGCCTTCCACCTGTACAGGGCGGTGCGCCGCCGCGTGGGCCCCATGGCCTCGGAGTGGACGGGGTCGCTCCTGCGATTGGCGGCCGCCTCCGCGGGGATGGGGCTTCTCGTGCAGGGGATGGCCGCGGCCGGATCGGGGCTGGCGTGGCTGGCGGCCACCGTGCTGGCCGGCCTGGCCAGCTTCTTCGGGCTGGCGATCCTCCTCCGGGTCGAGGAGATCCAGAAGCTGCGCGCATGGCTGTTTCGGAGAAGCTGAAAGGGCTCCCGGACCGGCCGGGGGTTTACCTCTTCAAGGACGCCTCCGGGCGGGTCCTCTACGTCGGCAAGGCGGTTTCCCTCCGTAAGCGGGTTTCAAGCTACTTCCAGCCGGGCCGGCCCCTGAGCGCCAAGCTCATGCAGCTCGTTCGCCAGACCGCTGATCTGGAGTGGATCGGGACCGGCTCGGAGGCGGAGGCCCTGCTCTACGAGTCCAGCCTCATCAAGGAGAGCCAGCCCAGGTACAACGTCGCCCTGCGCGACGACAAATCGTACCCGTTCCTCAAGGTCACGGTCGAGGAGGAGTTCCCGCGGCTCTACATCGGCCGCGGGACGCACGAGCCCGGCGTGAAGGCGGTCGGCCCCTTTGCCAACGCGACGCTGCTGCGCCAGGCCTTCGGCGCGGTCCGGCGGATCATCCCCTTCCGCACCTGCCGGACGTTGCCGGCTCGGGCCTGCCTGGATTATCACCTCCGACTCTGCCGGGCCCCCTGCGAGGGCAAGGTCAGCCGGGCCCAGTATGAGGAGGATCTCTCCAAGGTGATCCGGCTGATGGAGGGGAAAAAGGAGGAGGTCCTGGAGGATCTGCGCGCCGGCATGCAGAGGGCCGCCGGGGAGCGCCGCTACGAAGAGGCGGCGAAGATCCGGGACCAGATTGGCGGCTTGCTCCAGCTGGCCTCCCGCCCGCGCCGCCTCGTTCCGGCCGAGGCGCTGGCCGATCTTCAGTCGGTCCTGCAGCTGCCGCGGCTGCCGCGCCGGATCGAGGGATTCGACGTCTCCAACATTTACGGCCGGGAGGCGGTGGGTTCCTGCGTCTGTTTCGTGGACGGCAAGCCCTGGAAGGACGGCTACCGGCGCTTCCGGGTGAAGAGCGTGGCCGGCATCGACGATTTCGCCATGATGCGGGAGATCCTCCGCCGCCGGTACGAACGCCAAAGGGGTCAGACCCCCAAGGGTCTGACCCCACAGGGGTTGCCGGATTTGGTTCTGATTGATGGGGGCAAGGGGCACCTCAGCACCGCGCTGGAGGTCCTGAAGGAGCTCAAGCTCGATCTGCCGGCGGCCGGGATCGCCAAGGAGTTCGAGGAGATCTTCCTCCCTGGCCGCAGGGAGCCGATCCTTCTGCCGCCGGAGTCGCGGGCGCTGCAGCTCCTCCAGCGGGTGCGGGACGAGGCGCACCGGTTCGCCATCGGGTATCACCGGCTCCTGCGCGGCAAACAGGCCCTGGCCTCCGCGCTGGACGACATCCCCGGCGTTGGCCCGCGCCGGAAGCAGGATCTCCTCGTCCGCTTCGGTTCGGTCGAGGCGATGCGGATCGCCTCGGTAGAGCAGCTGGCGCAGGTTCGCGGCATCTCCCGGACGCTGGCGGAGCGGATCCGCGGCCGGCTGAGCCGATCGGGAAGATGATCGGGGGCTCGGGATGCTCTATCAGATATCCTATGATATACTATAGCAGAGGAGGCTCAAGAGAGAGAGATGAAGAAGATTCCAGCCCTTACGGTTCGAAAAAGGTTCGGGGCCATCCTGGACGAAGTGGCGAAAGGGAAAGAGCCCGTTGCGATCACCCGCGCCAACCAGCCCCTTGTTGTGATGGAACCGTTCGCCACTTATCAGGCGCGGGAGGATCGGGATGCGCGCCGCAAGCGGCTTGAGGAAGCGGCGCGAAGGATGGACGAGTGGGTTCAGCGCAACGCAAGGCATATGAAGAAAGGTCCGGATGCCGTCACCCTGATCCGGAGGCTTCGGGACAGCCGGTGATCGTCGCTGATGCTTCGGTCGTTTTAAAATGGGTCCTGCTCGACGAGGACGACCGAAACAAGGCCTTGGCTTTAAGAAAGCGCCACCTGGCCGGTGAAAATCCGATAGGAGTTCCCGATCTCCTGTTCTATGAAGTGGCCAACGTATTGCCGTCGAGATGGGATGTAAGCAGGGCTGCCGATTTGTTTCGGGAAATTCATGCGGTTGGGATGGAAACGTATTCTTTTGAAAGCCTTCCGTTCACCCATGCCATCGAATTAGCCGGCCATCATGGGATCAGCGCCTATGATGCTTGTTATGTGGTCCTTGCGCAGGTCTTGCGCTGCAAGTTTGTCACCGCGGATGCGCGTCTTTTGACCCGCTTAAAAGGGGTGCCCCATCTCTTGCATCTGAAGGAGGTTGTCCCATAGCGAAGAGCCCTCAAGCATTTTGGAACCCAGCGAGGTGCACCCCGTTTCAACGGAAGGTGTATGGAGCTGTCTTGAGGATTCCAGCAGGTGAAACACGGACCTACGCTCAGATCGCCAGGGCCATCGGCCAGCCGAAGGCGGCGCGGGCGGTGGGGCAGGCCCTGAGGCGCAACCGCTGGGCGCCGCGGATTCCCTGCCACCGGGTGGTTTCCTCGAAGTTTTTATGCGGGAAGATCCCGCGAAGCGGGATCGCTTCCGACGGGGCGCTGGGCGGCTACTCCGCTGCCGGCGGCCGCAGAAGGAAGCAGCGCCTCCTCCGGCTTGAGGGAAGGGGCCTGAGCCGCCGGGCGGGCGCTCGTTAGCTGTAGTAGCCGATCACGCGGATCGTGGCTCCGTTGGCGAAGCCAGCCTGGTTCACCGGCAAACGCAAGCACCGATGCTCGGCTCCTCTTCATCGTATCCCTCCGCGTTCTAAAACTTCACGACCATGATCCGGAACGTCGCCGAGGGAGGGTTCTGGTTGGCAGCCGAATTGTTGTTGGAGAACTGCACCGTAACGGTATTCGCCGCACTCACCCATGCGGTATAGATCCCGTTCGAAAGCGCGGCCGCAGCGGGGATGCCTAAACTGACGACATCCCCGATGGCGGCTCCGTTTACGGTTGCCGTAAGACGGCTGCTGTCTTCACCATCGGTGTCGGGGAAATTCAGAACGGCTGTCGTGCTGATCACCCGAACGATCGGGGTTCCCGCTGTCCCGCCAATCCGCACCGAGCCGTTCACATCCAGCCTCGTCCCGGCAGCGGGGTTTGCCGTCCCGATGCCGAC
>CAYJQV010000048.1:0-11681 GCA_964372395.1 uncultured Planctomycetia bacterium
CCTCCCCGTCGCCAGGAGTCACGTTGCGGTAGGTATCCCCCACGGTGAGGCTCCGGACATGGAGATCCCCGGTGTTGGCCTGGGTGGGATAGTAGGTGACGAGCTCGATCGTCTCCGCGTGGACCGAACCCACCGACACCGCGACAAACAGCCCCGCGAGCCAACCCCACCTTGAAAACCCTCTCATCTGCGGAACCTCCTTAGATAGATTCCTGATCTCATAAGCCATATTCCGCCCAGCGGCGGCTGACCTTTTCCTGCACCTCCGGGCTCATCCGGATCGGCTCCGGCCAGGGGCGGGGGTGCCCCTCGTCGGCGAGCTTCCGCGTGGCGTCCACCCCCATCTTGGAGCCGAAGTTCCAGGCGGGCGAGGCATGGTTCAGGGTATCCACCGGCCCTTCCACGAAGAAGCAGTCCCGCTTGGGATCGATGTTCATGAAGGCAGCCCAGGCCACCTGGCTCAGGTTGTGGACGTCCACCCAGTCGTCCACCACGACGATGACCTTGGTGAACATGAGCTGCCCCAATCCCCAGAGGGCATGGGCCACCTTCCTCGCCTGGCCGGGGTACTTCTTCCTGACCGAGACGATGACCGCGTTGTTGAAGATCCCCTCCGCCGGGAAGTTCATGTCGACAAGCTCCGGCACCATCTTCCGGATGATCGGAAGGAAGATCCGCTCGGTGGCCTTGCCCAGCCAGAGGTCCTCCATGGGGGGAATGCCGACGATCGTGGTGGGATAGATGGGATTCCGGCGGTGGGTGATGGCGGTCACCCGCATGACCGGATACGGCTCCGGCAGGGAGTAGTAGCCGGTGTGGTCGCCGAAGGGGCCTTCCTCCTGAAGCTGGCCCGCCTCGACGAAACCCTCGATGACGATCTCCGCCTGGGCCGGAACCTCCAGGTCCACCGTCACCCCCTTGACCAGCTCGACCGGCTCCCGGCGCAGGAATCCGGCGAAGAGATACTCATCCACCTCCGGCGGCAGGGGGGCGCTGGCCGCGTAGACCGATGCCGGATCCCCGCCGAGCACGACCGCCACCGGCATCTGCTCGCCGGGCGCATGCCCGCGCCAGTGCTCCGCCCCGTCCTTGTGGAGCTGCCAGTGCATCAGCACCGTCCGCTCATCCACCACCTGCAGCCGGTAGAGGCCGACGTTGCGCCGGCCGCTCCTCTTGTCGCGCGTCACCGTCGCCCCCAGGGTGATGTACCGGCCGGCATCCTTCGGCCAGCAGTGAATGATGGGCAGCATGGCCAGGGAAGGTTGATCCTGAAGCACGACCTCCTGACAGGGGCCTCTGGAGACGAGCTTCGGCGGATACTGCGCGGCCTCGGCCAGTTTCGGGAGCAGGCTCAGCTTCTCGAGAAGCCCGGACGGCCGCGGGATCTGAAGAAGCTCATCGATGCGGCGGCCGATCTCATCCAGCGACCCCACCCCCAGCGCCTGCTCCATCCGGCGCCGTGTGCCGAACAGGTTGATCGCCAGCGGAATAGAGGCGCCGTCCACCTTCTCGAAGAGGAGGGCCGGGCCGCCCGCTTTCATCACACGGTCCGCGACCTCGGCGATTTCCAGGCGGGGATCCACAGGCACGCGGACCCTTTTCAGCTCCCCCTGCCGCTCCAGCTCCGAGATGAACTCCTGCAGATTCCGGAAGGGCATCAGGGGAACAGGATAGCAGGCCTCTTCTAAGGAGGCAACTGTGCTGCGTACAGGACGGCGATCCCGCCGTGGATCGGCCGGACGGCAACCTGCGGGAATCCGGCCTCCTTCAGGAGAGAAGAAACCTCTCCTGGAGAGGCGAAGCCCAGGATGGAACGCCGCAGATAGAGGAAAGGCCAGAGCCGGCCGGTCGCCAAGATGCCCAGGAGGGGAATGACCCCTGTCAGCCAGAACCAATGGCCCAGCCGAAGCAGCGGCTGGGCCGGCCGGCCGAACTCCAAGAGTGCGAGTCTCCCGCCCGGCCGCACGACCCGGCGGAACTCCCGGAAGGCGGCCTCCAGGTCGCTGACATTGCGCAGGGCAAAGCCGATCGTGGCGGCCTCGAAGCTGGAGTCCGCGAAGGGGAGCGCTTCCGCCCGGGCCTGCGTGTACTGGACGTGCCAGCAGGCGGCCGGCTGGCGTGAGAGCTTCCTCTGCGCCTGCGCCAGCATGGGATGCGAGAGGTCGCAGGCCACCACCGTTCCCAGCGGGGCGAGCCGCTCGGCGGCCAGCGCCGCCAGATCGCCGGTGCCCGAGGCAAGATCCAAGACCCGCATCCCCGGGGCGAGCTGCAGGCTCTCGATGGCCCTGGCCCGCCAGCCCTGATCGAGGCCGAGACTGGCCACCCGGTTGAAGAGGTCGTACCGCGGGGTGATGAGGTCGAAAAGCCGCCGGACCAGCGGTTCCTTGGCGGGCAATGTGCGGCCAGCCCGCGCTGCGCGGTCAGCGGGCGCTGTGCCGGGTGAAGGAGACAATCCCTTTGGCGTCGTCGAAGGTGACGATGTACCGGTTGAAGAGGTCCCGGCGCCCGAGGAGATTGAAGTCGAGATCAAATCCACGCGGAACTCCGAAGGTGATCGAAAGCCGCTCCTGTCCCAGCCGAACCCAGAGGCGGTGCAGAGAGACCCGCGCGGTGCGGCCGCCGCTGGTTGTCACGGTGATGTGCCTGGCCTTGATCCGCAGCAGCCCGAGTCGCCTGGCGTTGGCGAGCGTGAGGATGCTGTAGGCGGCCCCGGAATCCACGTACGCCAGGAGCCGATGCCATTTCTTTCCAGCCCGGACCCGCAGAGGGACGACCGGCGCCAGCCGGTGCCGATAGATTCTGTACCGGAAGGAGACGGGATCCGGCTGGCGGCGCAGTCGTCGAAAGATCCTTGCCCAAGAGACCAAGGGATTTCAGCGAGCCACGCGAGCAGTATAGCACCGGCCGGTCACCGTTTCGATGGCCTGCCGCACCTCGCTGCAGAGGAAGGAGATCTCCTCTTCCGTGATCGCCAGCGGCGGCATCAGGACGATCACGTTACCCAGCGGCCGGAGGAGGATGCCCCGCCGGCGAAGTGCACGGCAGACATCGATTCCCATCCGCTGCTGCCAGGGGTATGGCCGGCGGCTCTTTTTGTCCTTCACCAGCTCGATCCCGGCCATGAGGCCCCTTTGCCGCACGTCCCCCACATGTTCCAGCCCCTGGAACCGTTCCAGCTCTTTCTCAAAGAGCCGGATCTTCGGCCGGAGAGTTCGGAGGATCTTCTCGCGCCGGAAGAGGCGCAGGTTCTCCAGGGCCACGGCACAGGCGAGCGGATTGCCGGTGTAGCTGTGCCCATGGAAGAAGGTGCGCTGGCTTGCGTGGCTTCCCAGGAATCCCCGATAGACCCTCTCCGTCGTCAGCGTGGCGGCAAGCGGCAGGTAGCCGCCGGTCAAACCCTTGGCGAGGCAGAGGAAGTCCGGCCGGACCTTCTCGTGCTCGCAGGCAAACATCCTTCCCGTGCGCCCGAACCCCACCGCCACCTCGTCAGCGATGAGGAAAACTCCGTACCGGCGGCAGGCACGCTCGACCCGCTTGAGCCAGCCGGCCGGCTGGGTGATCATCCCGGCCGCCCCCTGAACAAGCGGCTCCACGACAACGCCTGCCATCTCGCGGTGGCGCCGGCGCATCACCTCCCCGAACGGCCTGAGGCAGGAAAACCGGCACGGGGGACAGCCGGCCCTTTTCACCGGGCAGCGGTAGCTGTACGGCGCCGGCACCCTGAAACCCCGGAACAGCAGGGGACCGTAGATCTTGTGGAAGAGGTCGATCCCGCCCACGCTGACAGCTCCCAGGGTATCTCCGTGGTAAGCGTTCACGAAGTGGACGAAGCGCCGGCGCCGCGGCTGCCCGTTTTTCTGCCAGTACTGAAACGCCATCTTGAGCGCAACCTCCACCGCCGTTGATCCGTTGTCCGAGTAGAAGAGGCGGGTGAGATTCTTCGGGGCGATCCGGACGAGCTCCTCCGCGAGTTCAATCGACGGAACGTTGGCCGCTCCCAGCAGGGTGGAGTGGGCCAGCTTGCCCGCCTGACGCAGGAGCGCCCGATCGAGGTCCGGATTCGCATGGCCGTGGAGATTCACCCAGAGGGAGGAGACTCCGTCGAGATACCGCCCGCCGGAAACGTCGGTGAGATACACACCGCGGCCCGATTCGATGATCAGCGGCTCCTCCTTCTCCCAGTCCGCCATCTGGGTGAAGGGATGCCAGATCCGCTTCCGGTCCAGCCGGCAGAGCCGCCGAATTCGGGGACGCTCCATTCGGGGACACTTCATTCTCTGACTTCCCATGGCTTCGTGGATGCTGTGTCCCTTTATGAAGCGTCCCCGTATCGCCTGGAGGAGTTTCGCCTCGTCCAGGAAGGAGGAGACTCTGGATGGGGAGGGAGTCCGCAGTCGCGGGACGACCCCAAGTACCGGAACCCCGCCAAGCTCGCGGATGACGCGCGGGTTGGTCCGCTCCGCCAGCGACGGCCTCCGGTTCCGGCCGTTCAGCACCACCCCGGCCAGATCGAGCCCCGCGGATCGCGCCGCCTCGATGGTGAGCAGGGTGTGGTTGATGGTGCCCAGGCCCGCGCGGGCGACCACCAGGACCGGCAGCCCCAGACATCGGGCCAGGTCCGCCACCGACTCGCGCGAGTTCAGCGGAACCAGCAGCCCGCCGATCCCCTCCACCAGCACGATGTCATGCCTCCGAGCCAGCTCCCGGAACGCCCGCTCAATCCTTCCTAAAAGGACGGTACGGCGTACCGGAGGGGCCTTGGGCACGTCGTACCTATTTTCGGCGGCGACCGACGGGGCGGCGGGCGCCTCGAATCGGTAGGGGCAGACCAGATCCAGGGGATCCCTGGAGCCGCTCGCCCGGAGGAGCGCTTCCGCGTCGGCGCTGGTCAAGGTGCCATTCGCGCGCGCGCAGCCGGTTGCCACCGGCTTCATGACCCCCACGCGGATCCCCAGCCGGCGCAAGCCGCAGGCAAGCGCGGCGGTCACCACGGTCTTGCCCACCTCGGTATCGGTGCCGGTGACGAAGAGCCCGCGGGCAGATCCGTTCTTCAAGGCGTGGGGGTGAGGACTGCTGTGCGGGGGGGCTTGCCGGCCACGGAAAACTCGGGGGGCGGCAGAACACCGAGGAAATCGTCCGAGCTTTCCCCCTTCAGGACCGCCGCGGCGATCGCACAGGTCGCCGCGGTGGTGACGGAGTGAAGGGTGGTGAAGATCTTCGGGACGTTGGCGCTGGCGTACGGGGCCCCGCCGCTGCCGTACAGGCGGGTGAGCTGCATCGTCTGCTCAAAGAGCTCCCAGGCGCGCGCCTGCCGGCCGGCATCCTTCAGGAAAAGGACAAAACCCAGGGCCGCCTCCGGAGAAAACAGCTTCTCCATCTTCGCCCGGTCGCCGTCCGCCACCAGCACAAAGGGATCCATGAAGGTGGCGGGGAAATAGTACAGCCCCTTCAGCTCCGGAAGGGCCACCGCCTGCGGCAGGTCTTCAATCTGCGCGGGCGGCGCGCAGGTCAGGAACTTCTCCTCCACGTAGCGGATCGCCGCCTCGGCCACGTCCGGGTCGTAAGGAAGGAAGGCATGGGCCGCCCAGGTGTTGTTGTCCACCGCGATGGAGGGGAGCCCATCCGTGCCCAGGTAAGGCCGGCCCTGCGGATCGACCGCCGAGATGAAATGATCCCCCTGCCAGAAGGAGCGGCGGATCCCCTGCATCAACAGGTCATGCCGATGGGCAAGCTCTTCCAGGAAGGAGCCGGAACCCTCCGGCGAAAATCGCCGCGTGGCCCGATGGGCGAGCCGAAAGGTCCCGGCCGCGTCGGCGTTGTGCTCGAGGATCACGTGCTCGTACCGGTGATTGAGGTCCCCACCGTAGACCTGGTACCCCATGGCGTCCCCGCGGGCCAGATCATCGGAATTGAACAGCCCGGCCCGGATGAGACCGAATCGGGGATCCTGCCCTTCCGTGACCTGAAGGGGGGAAAGGAACTCCTGCACGGCGCGGTTCGCCCATGCCAGCGGGGTGGTGTTCCCCGTCGCCAGGATGTAGGCATAGACGGCGTTGAGGCACCAGGCATTGGCCCCCGCGGGCCCCCGCGCATCAATGAAGAGATCGCCCTGGCTGTTGTAGGAGAAGTGCCAGAGCCCCTGAAACCCCCGCTCCTTCTCCCTCAGGGCCAGCTGCATCACCCGGCCGACCTGATAGCCCGCCTGCCGCAGCCGCCCCGATTTGAGGTCCGCGTAGATGCTCAGGGCCACGTCGTAGATCCAGACCCGCCCGAAACGGGCCACGAACCGCGCATCGGGATGCGCCGGATCATCCTCGTAGCTGCGGCGAAATCCCTGGAAATCGAAGCCGATCTGCTCGTTCACGCTGGGGGCGAGCAGCATCTGACGATCCAGAAACTCCAGCGACGCCCGGAGAACCTGAGTGACCAGCTCCGCGCTCATCCCACCGGGCCTTTCCCCCTGTGCGCTCATCCGACCGTGACCTTCTCCCTCCGGAAGGCCTGCTCGAAAGCCCCGAGGGCCAGCTCCAGATCCTCCCGGCTGTGCAGCGCCGTGACCGATGTCCGGATCCGGGCGGAACCCTTGGGAACCGTGGGCGGCCGGATCGCGGGTGCAAAGACGCCGGCCTCCAGTAGAGCCTGTGCAGCCGCCACGGCGCCGTCATTGGAACCGATCCAGACCGGGACGATCGGGCTTCCCCGCGAGAGGAGTCTCACCCCGAGCCGCCGGAGACCCTCCGTCCAGAAGCGGACGCTCTCCCAGAGGCGCTCGCGCCAGATCGGCTCATCCTGAAGGACCCTGAGGGCCTCGCGGGCGGCCGCCACCGAGCCCGCAGGGGAAGCCGTCGTATAGATGAAGGAGCGGGCCCGGTTCCTCAGGATCTCCACCGCCTCCCGCGGACCCGCTACGAATCCACCCAGCGACCCAAGCGCCTTGGAGAGTGTGCCCACTTGGAGGATCCCCTGGGGCGGAACCCCGGCCTGCGCCAGGGATCCCCGGCCCCCTTCACCCAGAACGCCGGTGCCGTGCGCATCATCCACCAGCAGCCACGCCTCAAACCGGCGCGCGACTGCCGCCAGCTCCGCCAGAGGAGACTGATCCCCGTCCATTGAGAAGAGCCCTTCGGTGACGATGAGCACCCGCCGGTAGCGATTCCGCCGCTCCTCCAGCGCTTCATGCAAACGCTCCATATCCCGGTGTGGGAAGATCCGAAAGCTGGCGCGGCTCAGGCGGCAGGCATCCACAAGAGACGCATGGTTGAGCTCGTCCCCGATCACGAGGTCCCCCTGGCCGACCAGCGCTGCCACCGCCCCCAGGTTCGCCATGTAGCCGGTCGGGAAAACGAGGCATGCCTGCGCCTGCTTGAAGGCGGCCAGCTCCTCCTCCAGTGCCTCGTGCACGGAAAAGGTGCCGCCGATCAGGCGGGCAGAGCCGGCGCCGGTGCCGAACCGCCCGGTCGCCTCCTTCGCTGCGGCCACCACGCGGGGATGCATGTGCAGGCCCAGGTAGCTGTTGGAGGCCAGATGCACGACCCACTGGCCGTCCAGCAGGATCCGGCCGCCGCGCGTCTCCTCCACACTGCGGCAGAAGCGGGTGAGCCCCTGCGCCTTGAGCTCCTCCAGCTCCGCCGCCAGCTCCCTAAACACGGCTGTCGAGCTGGAACACCTGGCCGGTCACTCCAGAGCAGAGGTCCGACAGCAGCCAGACCGCAAAGGAGGCGACCACTTCCACAGAGGAGATCGTCCCGAGGGCCGAGGAGGCCCTCGCCCGCTCCCACGCCTCCTGCGGGGCGGCCCGCGTCATCCTGGAGTCCACGAAGCCGGGGCAGACCACGTTGGCGGTGACGCCGAACCGGCCTTCCTCTCCGGCCAAACTTTTCACGAAGGCGACCGTCGCCGCCTTCGCCGCGCTGTAATTCGCCTGCCCCACCCGGCCGGTGAGGCCCGACTGGGATCCGACGGCCAACACCTTGCCCTGCCGCTGTGCCCGCATGGAGGGCAGCGCGGCCTGACAGCAGGCAACCAGCCCTTCCAGGTGCAGGCGCATCACCTCATCCCAATCCTCGTCGGTGAGCTTCGCCAGCGTCCGGTCGCGGGTATTTCCAGCGGCATAAACCAGCGCATCCAGTCCGCCGGCCTCCTTCAGCGCCTGCGCCACGAGCTCCCTTGCCCTCGCTCGATCTGTAAGGTCAGCCCGCCACATCCGAACTCCTTGGGACTCCAGCCGGCGTGCCGCCTCCTCATTGGTCAGATACGAGCCGGCCACCCAGGCGCCGGCCTGACGGCAGGCCCCGGCGACGGCACCGCCGACGGCCCCCGTGGCCCCCGTAATGAGAATCCGTTTCCCAGCTAAGGAGATGGTCATGCAGAGGAATGGATGAACTGTCCCAAAATGGAGCGTCCCCTAGCTAGATGGTGAAGCCGAGGTCCTTGAGAAGCTGCAGATCCTGCGCCGGCTGGCGGCCGTGTGTGGTGAGGTAGCCGCCGATGATGAGGGAATTCGCCCCTGCAAGAAACGCCATCGCCTGGAAATCCCGCAGGTTCACCTCCCGCCCTCCGCCAAGCTCCAGGCGGGCGCGGGGCAGGATGAAGCGGAAGAGCGCGATGGTCTTGACCACCTCCTTCGGATCCGGCGGACCAGCGCTCTCCAGCGGAGTCCCCGGCCGGGGATTCAGGACGTTGATCGGCGCGCACTCCACATCCAGCTCGGCCAGGGCGAAGGCCAGCTCCACCCGCTGCCGGCGCGATTCCCCGAGCCCCAGGATCCCCCCGCTGCAGATCTCGATCCCATGCCGGCGCAGCATCCTCAAGGTGTTGAGGCGATCCTGGTAGGTGTGGGCGGTGCAGATCTGCGGGAAATGATCTTCCGCGGTTTCGAGGTTGTGGTTGTAGCGGCTCATCCCCGCCGCCTTGAGCTGCTCCAGCTGCTCGTCCGCCACGAATCCCAGCGAGCACTCCGGGACCAGCCCCGCCTCTTCCTTGACGCGCCGGACCGCCTCACACAGGACCGGCAGATCCCGGTCGGCCAGCCGCCGGGTCGCGGTGACGATGCAGAAGCGCTTGGCCCCGAACCGCCGGGCCGCCTTCGCCCGCTCAACAATCTGGTCCGCATCCATGAGGGGATAGGAGGAGATGCCGGTGTTCCAGTGGGACGACTGGGAGCAGAACCTGCAATCCTCGGGGCACATCCCGGCCTTGGCGTTCACCAGGGCGCAGAGATCCACCTCGTTTCCGGTGAAGCGTTCCCGGATCCGGGTGGCCTGCGCCGCCAGCTCAAGAATCTCCGGCCAGCCCTCCAGCTCGATGAAGCGGATCGCCTCCTCCAGGGTCACTGCCCCTCCCTGGAGGACGCGCTCCGCCGCCTGCCGGATCTCGTCCTGAGTCGTCACCATCGGCGAAAGGTCTCCATCGGCTGACAAACACCCTTATCGGGCAGGCGCGGCCGAATGTCAACCTGAAACTCCCGTCCGGTTGACAATCGATGCCCGGCCGCCGCCGCGCCTCAGCCGAGCCGCCAGATGGCGATGAGCCCCCCCTTGCGGGAGACGTTCACCACCGCCTCCTTCGAGGAGCGGCCCAGGATTGCCAGCCCGTCCCAGGTGGCCGCGAACCCGGTGACCGCGTAGTACGGCTCCAGGCGGATCGACCCATCCGGCCGGGCAGCCGGGAAGAGCTCGGCCCGCACCTCGGCCCGCTGCTGCACGACATGCGTGTACGGCCGGCGCAGCGCCCGCTCCAGGTGCCTCTCCCAGGCCGCCTGCGTCACCTCGTGCCCGAAGATCACCCCCTCCCCGCCGTAGGCCCGGTTGGGCTTCAGGGTCAGGGATTCCCGGTTCCTCCGGGCGTAGGGGAGGAGCTGGACCGGCCGGCCGCGGGGATCGGTGGTCTGCCGCTCCCACAGGAGCCGCGTCCAGAGGAGATGCCTGCGGAACATCCGCCGCTGGCGGAAGGTGAAGAAGCGGGAGAATTCGGGATTCGTTAAAAGCTCCCACACCGATTTGTGGTCGAACTCGCCGGCAATCGAGGAGATGACCTGATTGCGCACGAAGGCCTGCCGGATCCCTGCGATGCTGCCCGCGCCGGAACGCTTGGCCATCTCCAGCATCTCCTCGACCTCGGAGTCCCGATAGATAAGATCCACCACCTTATCCCGGACGACGAGCTCCCCCCGACGGACTTCCACGTCCCGCGGATCGGCCACCATCGCCGGCAGCCCGCATCGGGTGAAATACTGCGCCAGGGGACCGAACTCATCGGTTCCGGCCGCGCTGGAGCGGTCCTCCACGAGGACCACCCGCTTGAGCCTGCGCCCGATCGCCCGCGCATGCCGGGTGAAGAGCTTCAGCACCATCTGCCGGAGGTCATCCGGATAGACGAAGCGGACTCCGCGAAGGTACCTCTGCAGGGTCGGCAGGATCCAGCGGGCGGTCAGCTCGCAGGTCGCGGGGATGTAATGGATGCCTCCGATCCCCACGGAGTTGGGCTCCAGGAACCAGAAGTTCTCCTGCCAGTCGGTCACGGCGAAGGTGGCCGTTGCGTCCAGGCGGTCCACCACCGCCTGAGGGCGCTGGACGCCAAAGGCGTTGGCCGCCATGAGCCATTCATGCTCCTTCGGCGGAAGGGGTACCACCCGGCGCACCTCGGCGTTCTCCAGGTAAAGCGGCATGACCCGCGCCAGGGCCCGACGGAGCAGAAGGGCGGCGCGGTGGAAGAAGCGGATCTGCTGGGCATCCACCACCCAGGGCCGAAGCTGGACGTCAATGACCCGCGGCTTGCCCCGGTCGGTGAACATGCACATCCCGTGCCGCTGGGAGAGGGGGACCTTGCGATCCAGGATCGCCCGGATCTCCTCCTTCGGGATCTTCAGGAACGCGGCGTTGACCGCCTCCATGACCCGGATGGGCGTCATCCGCATAGGGCGCATTATAGCAGACGACCCCTCCCCGAAGTGCGGAGTCCGCCCCCCCCTCTGAACGTCTCAGCGATCAATCATAGGTGTGCTCACGCCGTCGGCGAATGGCCAGCAGGATCACCTTCCCTCGATCGTCGTCCACATCGTAGAAAACGCGCCAATGTCCGACTCGCAACCGATATTGCGCAAGGCAACCGAAAATCGGCAGGGCTCCCTTTACAAACTTGAAGGACTTCCCCAGGGATCGAGGATTTTCTTCCAGTCGTTCCAGCGCATCGAAGAGCTGTTGGCGTTCCTTGGAAGAAACCTTCCTTAGGACCTTTCTGGATTCCGCTTCCGCCCGTTCACTGGGGAAGCCGACTTCGTACAAGGGGCTATGCGCGCCCCCGCAGAACTTTCTTCAGCTGGCCCAGCGGCTTGAAATCGCCCTTCCGATATTCCAGACGCCCCTGGGCTGCCTCCCGAACAAGGAAACGATCCTTGAGCTCCTCCGCAGCTTCCAGAAGCTCCAGAAGTTCCTCATACGGAATCATCGCCTTCACCGGCTTCCCATGTTCGGTGACAAAGAACGACTTCTTGCTCCTGATCACCTCCGCTAACCGCTCTCGGAGCTGTCGAGCACCGATGTATTCTCCTGCCTGAATCCACGCCAGCGTACTCATGGAGGACCTCCGCATCTGTATCAATTGCGTACATAAAAAGGATACACTCCGCGCGCGATATTGTCAAGAGCCCTCCCCGGGGCCGGCGGCACCGGGCCGGGGTTGCT
>CAYJQV010000049.1:0-11594 GCA_964372395.1 uncultured Planctomycetia bacterium
CATGCTGGTGGAGGAAGCGGAGAAGCCGTGAGACGACGGCTCGGCTCCGGTGCCCCGACCGGCGGAGGGCGTGTGGCTGAGGGCTTGGCAGACGCGGGCACGGGTCCCGCTCCGGGGGATTCCTGGAGCGCACCTCCGCAGGCCGCGCGGCACGGTTTTGTGCGCGGCCGAGGACAGAGCGAGTCCGCCTCGCTGGGGCGGACGAGCGGTGCGCGCAGGGAACCCGCGGAGCGGGGCCAGGGCGGGTGGCGTGTGCCTCACGGCTTCGTTCCATCATCCCTCTGGCGGTCGCCTCGCCGTCGTTCCGAGGGGGAAACCACTGCCTGGTTTCCCCCTCAGGGCGGGGGGAAGCTGCGCGCTTCTGTCAACACGCCAATCCGGCAAAGGCAGAAGGAGGGCCGGGGGGAGATTTCCCATCTCCCCCAACACGCCCCTTCTTCCAGGGGAATGCGGTGAGCCGATCCCTCAGGCGGATCCTCGTCCTCCACGGCCCGAATCTGCAGCTCCTGGGCCGGCGCAACCCGGCTGTCTACGGATCCGCCACCCTGGTGCAGATCAACCGGAGACTGCAGGCGGAGGCCCGCCGCCTCAAGCTCCGGCTGACCGTTCACCAGTTCAACCAGGAGGGCCAGATCGTCGAGGCGGTTGGCAGGGCGAGGGGCCGGTACGACGGCATCCTGATCAATCCCGCTGCGTACACGCATACCTCGGTGGCGATCCGGGATGCGCTCGAGGGGGTGGGGCTTCCGGCGGTGGAGGTGCACCTGAGCAACATCTACGCCCGGGAGCCCTTCCGGCACCGGTCCCTTGTGGCCCCGGTCGTCTCCGGCCAGATCACCGGATTCGGACCGGAGAGCTACGCCCTGGGGCTGGCGGCCCTGGCCGGTCTGTTGAATTCGGCACACCGACGTGTAGAATGAAATTTCCATGACCGTCTCCACCAACCAGTTCAAGACCGGGATGGCGCTCGTCCTGGACGGCCAGCTGCATCTCATCGTCGAGTACCAGCACGTCAAGCCGGGCAAGGGGGCCGCCTTCGTCCGGACGAAGCTCAGGTCCCTGAAGACAGGCAACGTCCTTCAGAAGACGTTCGATGCAGGGGAGAAGTTCGAGGATGCCTTCATTGAGAAGAAGCGCCTGCAGTTTCTGTACCGGCAGGGGGAAGAGCACCACTTCATGGAGCTGAAGAGTTACGAAATCTCCGCCTTCTCGCGGGAGGATCTGGGCGATGCGGCCGATTTCCTCACCGAGAATCTGGAGGTCCAGGGCGAGTTCTGGAAGGGCCGGCTGGTGGGGCTGGAGCTGCCCACGACGGTCGTGCTGAAGGTGAAGGACTCCGAGCCGGGCCTGAAAGGCGACACCTCGAAGTCCGCCATGAAGCCGGCCGTGCTGGAAACCGGCCTGAAGACGCAGGTGCCCCTGTTCATCGGACCGGGGGATCCGATCCGCGTGGACACGCGGACAGGCGAGTACGTGGGGCGGGCTTAATGATCAATGTCAAGGAGCTGAAGGAGATCATCGCCCTCATGAACGAGCATGGGCTTGTGGAGATTGAGCTGGAGCGGGAGGGGACGAAGGTCCGGATCCGCAAGGCGGCCGCCGGGGCAGGCGCGGAGGCGGTTGTCGTGGAGCGGATGGTTCCTGCCCGGGCCGCGGCCGGGGGGCCGGGGCCTGCAGGCGAGCCCGAGGGCCCCGCGAAGGCGGCCGGGCTCGAGGTCAAGTCCCCGATGGTGGGCACCTTCTACCGGGCGCCGGCGCCGGATGCCCCGCCCTTTATCGAGGTGGGGCAGCAGGTCGAGGTGGGCCAGGTCCTCTGCATCATCGAGGCGATGAAGCTCATGAACGAGATCAAGTCGGAGGTGCGGGGCCGCGTCGTTCAGATCCCGGTGGAGAACGCCCAGCCGGTGGAGTTCGGGCAGGTCCTCTTCGTCCTGGAGCCCCTCTAGGGCCAGCGATGTTCTCGAAGATCCTGATCGCCAACCGCGGGGAAATCGCCGTTCGCATCATCCGGGCCTGCAAGGAGCTCGGCATCCGGACGGTGGCGGTCTATTCCGAGGCGGATGCGGAGTGCCTGCACGTCCGGCTGGCGGATGAGGCGGTCTGCATCGGCGCTGCCCCCTCGGCCTCCAGCTATCGGAACGTCCCGGCGCTCATCAGCGCAGCGGAGATCACCGACGTCGAGGCGATTCATCCCGGCTACGGCTTCCTCGCGGAGAACGCCCATTTCGCCGAGATCTGCGAGTCGTGCAAGATCGTCTTCATCGGCCCCACCCCGGAGGCGATCCGCCTCATGGGGGACAAGGTTGAGGCGAAGAAGGTGATGGGCAAGGCCGGTGTTCCGCTGATCCCGGGATCGGCGGAGACGGTCAAGACCAAGGAGGAGGCCCTGAAGGTGGCCAAGCAGATCCGCTACCCGGTGATCATCAAGGCGGCAGGCGGCGGAGGCGGAAAGGGGATGCGGGTGGCGCACAACGACGTGCGCCTGATCAGCGCCTTCATGACCTGTCAGGCGGAAGCGGAGGCTGCCTTCGGCGTTCCGGACGTCTACATCGAGCGATACATCGATCAGCCGCGGCATGTCGAGATCCAGATCGCAGCCGATCGGTACGGGCACGTCCTCAGCCTCGGCGAGCGGGACTGCTCGATCCAGCGGCGGCACCAGAAGCTCATCGAGGAGAGCCCGTCGCCGGTGGTGGATGCCCGGCTGCGCAAGCGGATGGGGGAGGCGGCGGTGCGGGGCGCCAAGGCGGTCAACTACACCTCCCTGGGGACGACCGAGTTCCTCGTGGACGGGCAGGGCAACTTCTACTTCATGGAGATGAACACGCGGGTCCAGGTGGAGATTCCGGTCACCGAGGCGGTGACCGGGGTGGATCTCATCAGGGAGCAGATCCGGATGGCGGCGGGGGAGCGCATCTCCTTCACGCAGGACGACATTCAGTGGAAGGGGCACTCCATCGAGTGCCGGGTGAACGCCGAAGACCCCGATCAGGACTTCATGCCCTGCCCGGGCCAGGTGGCGGTCTACCATCCGCCGGGAGGGCCGCACGTCCGGGTGGACAGCCACCTCTACACGGGCTACCGGGTCCCCCCCCACTACGACTCCCTCCTGGCCAAGGTCATCGTGCACGGAGAGAACCGCGGGGATGCGATCCGGATCATGCTCCGGGCGCTGGAGGAGATGGTGGTGGAACCGATCAAGACGACGATCCCCTTCCACCGGAAGGTTCTCAACGACCCTGGTTTCGTGTCCGGCCAGTACTCCACCCATTTCGTCGAGCGCTTCACCTCGGCCCAGAAGGCGCCGGCCGAGCTCGTCGGCACGGAGGGCCGGTAGCGTGGCGCGCCGGACGGATCTCGGCGCCGGGTCGGTCCAGATCCAGAATGAGGTGATCGGATCGATCGCCGCGATGGCGGCGCAGGAGGTCCGCGGGGTCGTCGGGGTCTGGCGGATGCCCTGGCCGTGGCGGATCCTGGGCAACCGTTCCGGGGTCTCGGTGCAGGCGATCGATCAGGAGGTCCGGCTGCGGCTGAATCTCGTCGCCGAGTACGGCATCAACCTGCCGCAGGTGGCGGCCGAGGTTCAGGAACGCGTGCGGGAGATGGTGGAGCGAATGACGCACCTGACGGCGGTGGAGGTGCAGGTGAGCATTCATGAGGTGAAGCCAAGAAGGAGCGATCAGCCATGAAGCTGTTTACCTGGATCATCCTGACCTGCTACATCGTCCTTTTCGTCCTGCTGGGGGTGGGGCTCATTGCGTTCGCCCTGCACTGGATCCCTGTGGAATGGACCGTCCTTGGGCTGCAGATCGCCTACACGGAGGAGCGCCTGCGGCTTGCGATCTTCCTCGTCGGGGCGGGGGTCATCCTGCTCAACCTCATGTATGCGGAGCTGGCGCTGGCCAAGTTCCGCCGGCAGAAGACGATCGCCTTTGAGAACCCGGACGGCCAGGTGACGGTGTCCCTGGCGGCGATCGAGGACTTCCTGCGCCGGACGACCCGGGAGCTTCCGGAGGTCAAGGAGCTGCGCTCCGATGTGGTGGCGCGCAAGGGCAGGATCATGGTCCGAGCCCGCGCCACGCTCTGGTCCGATGCGCACATCCCGGAGGTGGCGGAGCGGATCCAGCAGGTGGTGAAGAGCCGGGTCCAGGAGATGCTCTCCGGGATCGAGGAGCCCGTGGTGGTGCTGGTGCATGTCTCCAAGATCGTTCATCGGGATGAGAAGGAAACGGCGCAGCGGCAGGCCCGCCAGTTCACCCCACCCTTCCAGGGCGGCTTCTAGCCATGGCCGGTTCGGTTCGCCGCATCGGGATCCTGACGGGAGGGGGGGATTGCCCTGGCCTCAATCCGGTGATCCGCGCGGTGGTGCGCCGCGCCCTGCCGGAGGGGATCGAGGTGCTCGGGATCAAGAACGGCTGGAAGGGGCTCGTCGAGAAGGAGGGCACGAAGCTGGACCTGGGTTCCGTGTCGGGGATCCTTCCCAAAGGGGGGACGATCCTCGGCACCTCCCGGACCAACCCGTACAGGGATCCTGCGAAGGTGGCGGCGCTGAAGGAGAACTTCCGCCAGTGGCAGCTCGACGGCCTGATCGCTGTGGGTGGAGAGGACACGCTGGGGGTCGCAACCAAACTGTCCAAGGAGGGATTCCGGGTGGTGGGGGTGCCCAAGACCATCGACAACGATCTCTCCTCCACCGATTACACATTTGGTTTTGACACCGCCGTCAACACCGTCATGGAATCGCTGGACCGGCTCCATACCACGGCAGAGAGCCACCACCGGATCATGGTCGCGGAGGTGATGGGCCGGCAGGCGGGCTGGATCGCCGTCCACGCGGGGATTGCCGGCGGGGCCGACTTCATCTTCATCCCGGAGGTGCCGATCCACATCGAGCAGGTGTGCGATGCGATCCGGAAGCGGCACGCGCGCGGCAAGACCTTCTCGATCATCGTGGTCGCGGAGGGAGCGGAGTTCGCCGATCAGGGCCCCACCCGGGCGGATGAGAAGCGGGATGAGTTCGGCCATGTCCGGCTGGGCGGGATCGGCGACCGGCTGGGAAGGGTGATTGAGGAGAAGACCGGTTTCGAGACGCGCGTGACGGTGCTGGGCCACGTGCAGCGGGGCGGATCGCCCACGGCGTTCGACCGGGTTCTCGGCACGCGGTTTGGGGTGAAGGCCGTGGAGCTGGTGCTGGCCGGGCAGTGGGGCCAGATGGTGAGTCTGCAGGGAAACCGGATCGTTTCCGTCCCGATCGAAGAGGCCACGCGTCAGCTCAAGACCGTGGACATGGGGCTCTATGAGCTTGCCCGGGTCTTCTTTGGATAGGGGCCGGTTTCAAAACCGGCGCCGGCTCCCCGCGGCGGGGTTGCCCGGCGCGGCACCTCCGCAGGCCGCGCGGCACGGTTCTGTGCGCGGCCGAGCACAGAGCGAGGCGCCTCGCTGGGGCGCCGAGCGTTGCCAAGCCGGGCGCCCCGGTGCGGGGAAGAGGCGTTTTGAAACCGGCTTGCACTCCTCGCGGATCGAGGCGAGCCTGCGGGAGAGCATCCGGACGAAGGAGCAGGTGCTGGCCACCCTGGTACCGGCCATCGAGCAGGCGGCCGCGATGCTCATCGAGGCGCTGGAGGCGGGGAGGAAGATTCTGCTCTTCGGAAACGGCGGATCGGCCGCGGACAGCCAGCACATCGCGGCCGAGCTGGTGGGGAAGTTGGCCGTCAGGCGCCGCGCGCTGCCGGCGATCGCCCTGACAACGGACAGCTCCGCGCTCACGGCGCTGGGCAACGACTTCGGCTATGACACGATCTTCGAGAGACAGGTGGAGGCCTTGGGTGAGCGGGGGGATGTGGCCATTGGGATCTCCACCAGCGGGGCCTCCGCCAACGTCCTGGCCGGCATCCGGATGGCGCGGCAGAGGGGGCTCAGGACCGTCGGGCTGACCGGCGGGAAGGGGGGCGCCCTGGCCGGGCAGGTGGAGATCGGCCTTGTCGTTCCGTCCGACAACACGCAGCGCATCCAGGAATCCCACATCACCATCGGCCACATCCTCTGCGAGCTCGTCGAGTCGCACTTCGTCGACCGGTGAGCCCCGCCGCGGGCAGGGTCCTGTCGCAGCCGAAACTCCTGCAGACGGTCCGTCGCCTGCGGCGACTCGGAAAGCGGATCGCCTTCACCAACGGCTGCTTTGACCTGCTGCATGTCGGTCACCTCGATTATCTGGAGAAGGTCAGGGCCAGGGCCGATTGCCTGATCGTCGGGGTCAATTCCGACGCCTCGGTGAGGAGGCTTAAAGGGGCGGGCCGGCCGGTTGTGCCGGCCAGGGAGCGGGCGAGGATTCTTGCGGGGTTAAAGCCGGTGGATTACGTGACCCTCTTTTCGGAGAGTACCCCCCTGCGTCTCATCCGGCTCCTCAAGCCTGACATCCTGGCGAAGGGGGGCGACTGGAGGAAGGGGCGGATCGTCGGCCGCGGGGCCGTGCTCTCCTCCGGCGGCAGGGTGCTCGTCATTCCGTACGTGAAAGGCCACTCCACATCGCGGCTTCTCCGCGCGATCCGCAGGACCCGGGCTCTCGATTGAAGCCGCTCTTCCGGGTGCTCGATGCCAATCTCAACAGGGCCAGGGAGGGGTTGAGGGTTTGCGAAGAGGTCGCCCGGTATTTTCTAAGAGATCGCAGCTTGATGCGCCGTTTTCAGCAACTTCGGTACGATCTCGCCAAGATCGAAGAATCGTTTCCCGGGACGAAACGCTTATCCGCTCGGGATTCCAGGAAGGATGTGGGCCGACCTTCCCAAAGGGGCAGGCTCACCCGCCACCGGAGAATCCGGGATTTGGTGTGCGCCAATGGAAAGCGGATTCAAGAAGCACTTCGTGTGTGTGAGGAGTTTACCCGATTAAAGGATCCGAAGGTCAGCCGGAGCTTCGCCCGACTTCGCTTTCGAGCCTATACCCTTGAGGCCGGCCTCCTTTCCGGATTTTAGGCTTTACGTGATCGTGGATCGTTTGGCCATCGGAAACCGGGATCCGGTTGAGGTGACAGAGGCTGCGATCCGCGGAGGGGCGGAGGTCATCCAGTGGCGGGACAAAGCTGGCGGCGATTGTGATTTTCTCCGGACCGCCCAACGGCTGAGGAAACTGACTCGTTCCAAGGGAATCCCCCTGGTGGTCAATGACCGGGTGGGCGCGGCCCTTCTGGTTGATGCGGATGGGGTTCACCTGGGCCAGGAAGACCTCCCCTTGCCTGAGGCCCGTCGACTTGTGGGCAGGAGGTGGATTGGAAGATCCACCCATTCCCTCGAGCAAACCCAGGAAGCTCAGGCCCAGGGAGCCGACTACATCGGGGTAGGACCGATTTTCTCCACCCCAACGAAACCGGAGTATCCCGCCGTGGGCCTGGATTTGATCCGGCAGGTCGTTCCGGTCATTCGGATACCGTGGGTGGCCATCGGAGGCATTGACCTGGGGAACCTCCCGCTGGTATTATCGGCGGGTGCCACGCGGGTTGCTGTGGTGAGGGCCGTCGCAGGTGCCTCCGACCCAGAGTCCGCGGCCCGTAGCCTGAAGGCGGTCCTGTCCGCGTCCAAGGAAGAGTGAGCTTACTCATCGTCGGTTCCGTCGCCATCGATTCGATTGAAACCCCGTGGGGCAGCGTCCGCCAGGTGCTGGGAGGTTCCGCCAGTTACGCCGCCCTGGCCGCCCGCCTGTGGACCGACGTCTCGATGGTAGCGGTGATCGGCACGGACTTCCCCAAAACGTACCTTTCCCTCTTCGCCCGGCACGGACTGAATGGCGAGGGCCTGCAGCGCATGAAGGGGAGGACCTTCCGCTGGAGGGGACGTTACGACGCCGACCTTCAGGCCAGGACCTTGCATCTGGATCTAGGGGTCTTCCGATCCTTCGATCCCCGGCTCACCCCGTCGCTGCGCGAGGCGAGGCATGCCTTCCTCGGGAACATTCATCCTTCCCTTCAGTGGCGGGTCTTAAGACAGCTCCGGTCTCCCCGGCTGACCGGCTGCGACTCGCGGGAGGACTGGATCCGGAGCAGCCGGAAGGAGTTTGTGCGCCTGCTGCGGCAGACAGACCTTCTCTTCCTCAATGACTCCGAGGCCCGGTTGCTCACGGGGATTCATGGGCTGGTGCAGGCAACGAAGAGCCTGGCCCGCATGGGAGCCCGGGTGGCCATTGTGAAGAAGGGGGAGCACGGGGTCCTCGCCTCCTCGCGGGAATCCTTCTTCTCCCTCCCCGGCTATCCGGTGGCGCAGGTGGTGGACCCGACCGGGGCGGGGGACGCCTTTGCCGGCACCTGCATGGGATACCTGGCCACTCAGCGGCATCTGAGTTGGGCCACGCTCTGCCGGGCCATTCAGTACGGCTCGGTGGCGGCCTCGGTGACCATCGAGGACTTTGGGCCGGCCCGCCTGGCCGCCCTGACGCGGCAGGAGATCATGCAGCGATGCAGGGCGTTTCAGATCCTGGCCCGCGGTGTCGCGCTGTCATCGGGAGCGCGGGTGTAGTTCAGTGGCAGAACATCAGCTTCCCAAGCTGAGAATGGGGGTTCGATTCCCCCCACCCGCTCACCCAATTCGACGGCGGGAGGCTGACCGGCGGATGGGGTGTGCCTCACGGCTTCGTGTAGGTGGCTGGACCGGCGTGCCGTCGAATCGGGGGTCTGACGGGGAAACCACTGCCTGGTTTCCCCAGGGCGGGGGGAAGGGTCGTTCCGTCCGCACGCCCATCCGGCAAAAGCAATCGGTCTCGTTGGGGGGGATTTCCCAGGGGGGCCCGTCGATTCCCACTGCAGCACGCCCCCAACACGCCCCCTCTTCCAAAGGAAGGGGGGGGGAATCGAAGGGAGCCCCGCTGGAGGCGACCTTATGGGAGCCTCCGGTCAGCGGGGCGGGTGGCCGACCGAGCATCCTGGCCGCCGAAGGCGGCCGGGCGAGGCGCCGATTCCCCCCACCCGCTCGACACCCGCTGCGGGTGGCCCTCGTGACGTGGTTGATCCTTTCGGGCTGCACGCCTTACCACGAGGATGCCGGGATCAGGATCCCCCCGGCAAGAGAGGCTTCGGCGGCAGGACGGAGCCACGTGGTGTCGGCGGGTGAGACCTTATGGTCCATCGCGCGCCGCTATGGGGTCTCTGTTGAAGAGCTGGCGCGGGCGAACCGCCTTACCGACCTGTCGGAGATCGAGGCAGGTCAGACGCTCGCCATCCCCCTGGCGGGCGTGCGGCCTACCCCGGCGCCTTCCAACGGATTCGTGTGGCCCGTCGAGGGCAGGGTGATCGGCCTGTTCGGGACGCGCCGGATGGGCGGAATCAACAAGGGGGTGGACATCCAGGCACCGGTCGGTTCAGAGGTCCGGGCCGCGCGCACCGGGCAGGTCAGTTTCACCAGCGAGGGGATGCCGGGCTTTGGAAAGACGATCGTGATCGACCATGGGGATGGGTACGCCAGCGTCTACGCCTATGTGGCACAGATCCTGGTCTCGCGCGGTGAGAACGTGCAGCAGCGCCAGGTGATCGCCCGGGTTGGCTCCACCGGACGGACGGAGGTTCCCGCGCTCCATTTTGAGATCCGCAGGCACCAGCGGCCGCGGAATCCTCTTCATTACCTGCCGTGAACGACCTCTGGTTTGATCGGGAGGAACTGCTGGACCTTCTCGCCAAGAGGATCGAGGGCTTCCAGTCCGGATACCGGCAGAATCTGGCTCTTTTGGGGCCGGAAGGGATCGGCAAGAGCACACTGCTCAAGCGCCTGCTCCAGGAAAGGGCTGCCCCTGCGCTCGTCCGCGTCTACCTGGAGGTGGCGGAAGGGGACAACCTGGTCGAGTGGGCGCTGCGGTTCATCCAGACCCTCCTCTACGGGGTCTTGCAGGCGCAGGGCTCGGCATCCGTCCCGACCCAGCCGGGCCCGCTGCTCCGGCTGTGCGAGTCCACGGTACCGCAGACAGTCTCGGCGGCGGTCCGGGCGCTGAAGCTGGCCGAGGCGGGCCGGTCCGACGAGGCGTACGATCTTCTCTGGGATCTCCCGCAGATCCTGGCCCAGGAAACCGGGTTCCGTGTCGTCCTCGTCATCGACGAGTTTCATCGGCTCGGGCTTTTGCCGGTCCGCCAGCCCTTCCGGGCACTGGGTCGCAAGATCATGGTGCAGAGCTCCACCATGCATCTGGTTTCTTCCTCCGAGCCGGCCTTGGCCCGCGGCATCCTGCGGGAGGGGCTGGCGCTCCTGTTCGGCCAGTTCGAGACGCTGGAGCTGGGTCCGCTGGGGGAGGAGGCCTGTCGCGCAGCCATCCGCCGGGCGGGTCTGCCAGGCGTGGAAGGTTCCGATTGGGAGCATATCGTGATGCAGCTTGCCCAGGGGCATCCGGGACGTCTGGATCTGCTCCTGCGGGAGTGGAAGGCCTGCGCCGCTCTGGCCGGGCCCGACTCCTCGAGGATCGCCCTGGAGATGCTCGAGCGCCTCTTCCTGAGCTCCGAGTCGGTCCTGCGTCAGGAGTTCGAGGGGCACCTGAGGCGGCTTCCGTCCCGGCGGAGCCGGCTCTCGGAGATTCAGACCTTGAGCACGATCGCCTCGGGGCTGCACCGCGTCCGCTCCATCGCGGAAGCGCTCGGTCGCTCTTCTGCCCAGGTGGTCCAGGCGCTCCGGGTGCTCGAGGAGAAGCGGCTCATCGTCCGGCATGGGGTCTTCGCGCAGGTTCCGGATCGGCTCTTCCGTCTCTGGATGGTGACCGCGCATCCGCTTCTCCATGGAATCGGTTGGTTGGAGGGCGGCAAGACCACCGCCCTTTTCCGGGAAGCGATGCGGGGTTGTCTGGCACAGCTCGGACACGGGCTGCGGACGCCGATGGAGTCCCGGGTCATCGAATTGATCCGCAGGTGGGGAGGGGAGCAGATGCCGATGGAGGGCAGGCGCCTGCTCCTGCCGCATTTCTGGCGGATCGTTCCGGCCGACGGGCCGGGGGGACGCCGTCTGCTTCTTGCGCAGCGGGCGGGTGGGAAGCGACAGGGGTCGGGGTGGGCGTTCATCGTCTGGGAAGGAGGGCTCGAGGAGAAGGAATCCCGGTCGTTGATGCAGTGGATCCGCGCGCAGCCCGCCTTGAAGGGGTACCGGTGGGTGGTGGTCGGCCCTTTCCCGCCGGTGGAGGTCAACGCCCGACTGATCCTTCAGGAAGGACGGGTTCGCCTCTGGGATCTGTCTTCCCTCAACGATCTGTTGGATTGGTACGGGCTTCCGCAGGTGCCTCTGCCCGCAGAGGCAGGGGCGGCACCGGTCCATTCGGTGCAGGCGATTCCTGGGCAGACGGGCGGGCAGGCGGCTCAGCCGGCGAAGCGGCCGGAGGAGGTGGCGGGATGACGCGGCCTGGCGGGATCGGGCGCGGGGATCGGCGGACAGGCCGGTCCGGGGGAGGGGGGCGGCTGCCCAGGACGGCTCGGCCGCCCCGCCGTGGCGGCCGGCCTCTCTCCCGGCCTCGCTCCCCCCAACGCTTTGCGAAGCCGTGGGGGACCCTGGCCGCTCGGCCTGCGAGAGGCCTGTGGCCCCGCCCGTCCTCCCCCGGACGAGCGCGCCGCCGTTCCCCGGCGGGAGGTTGGGGGATGGGAAGGG
>CAYJQV010000050.1:0-11120 GCA_964372395.1 uncultured Planctomycetia bacterium
AGGAAGTGGAACGATGGGCCAAGCGGCTAGAGGAGGAGTGGACCGAACGTTGGCTCACTTGGTACGCTATTCAAAAGCGATCCCCTAGAGTCGCCAAAAAGTCTACTTCCAGATGCACACGTTAAGAAATGGACTTCTTTGAGGTTGTTCGGTAGTGCTTCTTGGTGCTTCCTGTTGTTTCTTGGAACTCGCTGGTTTCAGTATCAGGACAGTATCAGGAACCACCTTCCGGCAAGACCCCGTTGTTGTAACCCGTTGCAATGATTAATCGGGGCGGGGAGATTTGAACTCCCGACCTCTTGGTCCCGAACCAAGCGCTCTAGCCAAGCTGAGCCACGCCCCGCACGTTCTCAAGATCAGAGCTTCTCCCTTTCCTGGCGCTTCTCCTGCTCCCGCCTGCGCCGCTCGGACTCCTGCTCCCTCCAGAGATCGAGCTGCTCCCAGCTTTCATCGAGCTTCGCCCCCAGAGATTTGAGCGCCGCCAGCATCGCGCGGCTGGCCGGAGGATCGCTCTCCCGGCGGAAGGCCCGCGTGAGCGGCTCGATCGCCCGAGGGTCCTTGAGGCCCCCCAGCGCCTGAGCGGCATGCTCCCGCGTCCACGGCTGCCAGGAACGCAGGTACCGGATGAGCAGCGGAACCACCTGCGCGCCGCCGAACTGGATCACCGCCTCGGTGGCGGTCCGCCGGAGCTCCGGATCCCAGTTGGTGAAGGTCTTGACCAGCGCCGGAGCGGCCGCAGGGTCTTTCAGTTGGGATAAGGACTTCGCCGCCCGACGGCGGGTCTGGAAGTCCTGATGGAAGAGGGCCCGCGTGAGCGGCTTCACCGCTGCGCGGTCGCCGATCTTCCCCAGACCTTCGGCCGCGGCCCGACGGACTGAGGTATCCTCATCCCGTAAAGCCCGGATGAGCGGATCCCGCGACCTGCCGTCGGCAAATGACTTGAGCGCCTCGGCGGCACCGGCGCGCGGAAGAGGATCCCGGTCCCGCAGCGCTTCGATCAAGGCCGGAACCGCCTGCGGGTCGTCCAGCGCCTCGAGTTCCGCGGCGGCGGCCCAGCGAACCTCGGGATTGGGATCGTAGCGCAGCGCCTCGGTCAGCCGCTCCAGCGACTCGCCGCCCCGGACTGCCCGCCAGGCCGAGAGGGCCGAGGAGCGCACCGTCGGGACCGGATCATGCGTGGCGGGCAGCAGCACCGAGGCCGCCTCCGGATCCCTTCTCCGCGCCAGGGCCACACTGGCCAGCCGTCTCTTCTCGGCATCCGGGCTGTTCAGATCCGCCAGGATCCCTTGCACCGCGTCCGGCCCCTCCACCTTGAGATGCTCCTCCGGCGCCTGCGGGGCGAGCGCGTAGCCGAAGGCGTGACGATCCTCCAGATGAAACGGAACGAGGTACTCGAAGAAGAAGTCGAACGGGATCCACTGGTAGAGCGGCGCCCGCACCATCTCCCGCGCCTCCAGGGGACGGAAGCCGGTCTTCTCCAACCGGAAGTGGTACCGCCCGTGGGTGATGAACTCCGCGGAGAGCGGTGTCACGCCGGCCAGGCGCTGGTTGATCCAGACCTTGGCGCCCGGTGGGTTGGACTCGATCACGATCGTCCGCTTGACGCAGCCGGAGAAGAACAGGAAAAAGATGGGGACGCTCCAGAATGGGACAGTCCTGCCCGAGGCGAGCCGGCGAATCATCTCAAGAGTGTCCCAAAGTAGAGCGTCCCCATGATTTCAGCGGCGTCCCCATAGTCCCCGCTTGTTCTCCCGCGCCTCCTGCTGCAGCTTCCTGAAGAGGGCCACGTATTTCACGTTGGGCGGGATGGTCAGGAGCTGGGCATATCCCTGCCGCAGGAGCTCGGCGTTCACAAAGGTCCCATCCTCCAGGGTGACATAGGCCAGCAGCCGGCTGTATTTGTCCCTGCGCTCCACGTCAAACTCCAGCCGCACCCTCTTCCCCTCCACCAGGCGCCGGTTGAACTCCTTGGCCTCCCGGGCATAGCGCTCCACCGGCTTGCGGGGATGGTGCAGCTCCGGCGTATCCACCCCGATGTACCGCACCCGCTCTCCGGTCGAGAGGACCACGGTATCGCCGTCCACCACCCGGCGGACGACAAGCTCCCGCAGCTCCTGCTGGCCCTGCCCCCTCGCCAGGGCAACGGCTCCGACCGCCAGGGCCGCGGCGAACCACCAGGGGGAGCGTTTCCTTCCCCTTTTCACGGCCGCCGACAGGTTACCATAGCATACCCCGCAGATACTTGGCGACGAGGTCCACCTCCAGATTGACCTCCCGGCCCGCCCGCTTGTCGCCCAGGGTGGTCGCTTGCAGGGTGTGCGCCACCAGGTGGACGCCGATCCTGAAACCAGGTGAACCCGGTGTGCCTGGCACCAACCTGTCCCCCGGACCGGGTGCCGAGGGATCCAGCGTCAGACTCACCCCGTCTACCGCGATGGGACCCTTCGGGACGAGGAACGGCGCCAGACGGGATGGCACGCCGATCCGCAGAGTCAGGGACCCTCTCCTCCGCTCACAGGATTCGACCCGCCCGCGGCCGTCCACATGCCCCAGCAGGAGATGGCCGCCCAGCCGGTCTCCCACGCGGAGGGCCCGCTCCAGATTGACCCGGTCTCCCGCACGGAGTTTCCCCAGCGTGGAGGTACGCACCGTTTCCGGCAACAGCCGAAAGGAAAGCGCGCCGTCGCCTTCCCCTTCGACCGTGAGACAGACTCCGTCCACCGCAACACTCTCCCCGCGCCGGGCCGCCTGGAGTCGGACGGCGGGCTTTACGGCGAGCACCGACCCGCGGCGGGAGACCACCGTCCCGGTGGTCTCAATGATCCCGGTGAACATCTCCCCGCTCAATTCTTCCGGGATGGAACATCCCCGGTCACCAGAAGGTCAGGGCCAAGCCGACGAACGGAGAAGTTCCTGAGCTGGATCGCCTGACCGGGTAGCGGCACCCCTGCGCCGCCCACGGCGGTCGGTGCCCTCCGGCCGCCCAGGATCTTGGGGGCGATGACCCACGCCACCCGATCCACCACGCCGGCCTCCAGGGCGGAGGCCACCACCTCGCCCCCACCTTCAATGAGTAGGCGGCTGATCTCTCTGCGGTGCAGCTCCTTCAGGAGACTCCTTAAATCCACCCTGCCTCGAACCGGAGCCAGGCGCAGAACGCGCGCCCCGGTCCGCCGGAGTCGCGCCTCGCGGCCGCGGGGTGCAGAGGTCGTTGCGGCAATCCAGACCGGCGCCTTGGATGCAAAGAGCCTGGCATGCGGCGGGGTTCTCAAGCGTGAATCCAGGATCACCCGGACCGGATTCCGCCGCGCCGTCAGCCGGGGATCATCCTTCAGCACCGTCTCGATCCCAACGAGAACCGCATCCGATTCCGCCCGCAGCCGCCGGGCCCACTGACGGGCCGCCGGGCCGGAGATCCAGCGCGAGGCGCCCCGCTGCGTGGCGATCTTGCCGTCGAGCGACTGCGCGATCTTGACCGTGACAAACGGCCGCCGGGAGGTCATGCGGGTCGCAAAGACGCGGTTCAAGGCGATCGCCTCCTTTTCCAGGATGCCAACCGTGGCGTTCACCCCGTGGGCACGCAGGATCCCCAGCCCCCGCCCGCGGTTCAGCGGGTTGGGATCCCGCGTCGCGGCGACGACCCTTCGCACCCCGGAGCGCAGGATTGCCTCGGTGCACGGGGGGGTCCGCCCGAAATGCGCGCAGGGCTCCAGCGAAACGTACAGCGTCGCCCCGCGGGCCTTTGCCCCGGCCCTGCGCAGCGCCAGCACCTCCGCGTGCGGCTCACCGGCCCTGCGGTGGTAGCCGGTCCCCGCGACGCGGCCAGCGCGAACCACCACCGCCCCGACCATCGGGTTGGGATCGGTCCGCCCCGCCGCCCTGGCCGCCAGCCGCAGCGCCAGGCGCATCCATCGGGAATCCGCGGCCCTCTCCCTGTCAGACCGGGTGGCCCGCATGATGAATCGCTGCCTTGAGCGGTGCAAGAAGCGAGGCCGGCACGGGGACCGTCCCGATCAGGGGACCGCGCGATTTCCGATCTCCGTGGCAGTCGGACCCGCCCGTTTCCAGAAGGCCGTACCGCCTGGCCAGTTCACGGTAATGCCCGGTGGTGCTGGAATCATGATCCGAATGGTAAACCTCCAGCCCCTGGATCCCCGCCTCCACCAGCGCGGGAATCGAGGCATCCTCCACGATCCGGTACGGATGGGCCAGGACCGCCACCCCGCCGTGGCCTCGGATCAGGCGCACCGTCTCCGGCACCGTGAGCAGCGCCTGCGGCACAAAGCAGGGAGCCCGATCTCCGATGAAGCGCTCAAACGCCTCACTCAAGCTCCGGACCACCCCTTTTCTGACCAGCACCTCGGCGAGGTGGGGCCGGCCGATCGACTCGGCCTGGGCCGAGGCGGCCTGAACCTCCTCCATGCGGATCGGGATGCCGCGCTGCTTAAGGCGCTCGAGCATCGTCTGCATGCGCCCCAGCCGGCGCTGGCGCGCCCGGGCCAGGTATTCTTCCATCTCCGGCGCCGATTCCTGGAAACCGTAGCCCAGCACGTGGATCTCCCGGCCCTCGAAGCCCGCCGTCACCTCCACCCCGGAGATCACCTCCGGGCTGCCCGCCGCAGCCCGCCGCGCCGGCTCAATCCCGGCGATGCTGTCGTGGTCGGTGATGCTGATGGCCGAAAGCCGGGCCCCCCGGGCGCGCCTCACCACCTCCTCCGGGGAGAACGTCCCGTCGGAGAAATGGGTGTGAAGGTGCAGATCAATCCCTTCCATCGGTTTCAGGGGGAGGGGGCATCCCGGCGTTCTGTCTTGTGGATCGAGTCAAGAACGCCGTTGACGAACTTGCCGGAGTCGGCCGTTCCAAACCGCTTCGCCAGCTCGACCGCCTCGTTGATGACCACCTTGGGAGGGGTCTCGTTGGCGAACAGGAGCTCAAAGGTTCCCATGCGAAGGATGTTCCGATCCACAATCGCCATCCGCTCCAGGCTCCAGTTCGTCGCGTGCCGGCGGATCAAGCCGTTGATCTCCTCCAGATGCTGGCGCGTGCCCTTCACCAAGCCGGCCACAAAGGGCTGGGAGCCCACCGCCACCTTGTGATGCCGCAGAAAGATCTTCAGCCCTTCCTCCGCATCATCGCCGGTGATGTCGAGCTGATAGAGGATCTTGAGGGCCGCTTCCCGTGCCCGCGACCGGCTTCCCTTCATCTGCGCATTCCTTCGGAAGGGGGGGGCCATCCGGCGAAACCAACCCCGGGATACACGGGGGGTGGGGGGAGATGGGAAATCTCCCCCCGCCCCTCCATCGAGGGGCCGAAGGCCCCGACGCCGGGAAAGGGGGATCCCGGGGCGTGCGGGTGAAACAATGCTTCCCCCCAAACCAGCGCAGCCCGTTTTCCCCCTGGAAGAGATGAGACGACAGGCCTGTCCGGCCACTCCAACTGAGCCGTGAGGCACACACCTCCCGTCGGTCCGCGCTCGCGTTGTCTCATCTCTGCCCTCCCCCCAAGAGCCGGGACATCTCCCAGGCCGATCGCGCCGCCTCCCGGCCGCGGTTCAAGCCCCGCGGCTGGGAACGCTGGAGCGCGAGCCGCCAGCTCTGCGCCGTGATCACCCCGCAGGTTACCGGCACGCCGGTCAGCACCGCCGCCAGCATGAGCCCCTCCAGCGTCGCGGTGGCAAGATACCGGTGGTGGGGGGTCTCCCCCTGCAGGATGCAGCCGACCGCCACCACCGCGCGATACCGGCCGGTGCGCGCCAGCCGCAGCGCCGCCACCGGAAGCTCGAACGCTCCGGGCACCCGCACGAGATCGACGCGGGATCGGGCAAGGCCCTGACGGGCGAAGAAATCGAGCGCACCCGCGATGAGCCGCTCGGTGATCTCCCGGTTGAAGCGGCTGGCGACAATGCCGTATCGCATCCTCCCAGAGGCGGCTGCCATTGGAAGAACTTACTCGGTATCGAGGACTTCGAGAAGCAGGTGGCCCAGCTTTTCCCGCTTGGCCTTGAGGTACTTGACGTTCGCAGGGGTCGGCGGGATCTCGAGGGGGACGCGCTCCGCGAGCTTCAGGCCGAACCCCTCCAGACCCACCACCTTCCGCGGGTTGTTGGTCATCAGGCGGATCTCGGTCAGCCCCAGGTCCGCGAGGATCTGCGCGCCGATCCCGTAATCCCGCAGGTCTGCCGGAAAGCCCAGCGCCTGGTTGGCCTCGACCGTATCCAGCCCCTTGTCCTGCAGCGCGTAGGCCTTCACCTTGTTGACCAGCCCGATCCCGCGCCCCTCCTGGCGCAGGTAGACCACGACCCCGCGCCCTTCTCTCCGGATCAGGCTCAGGGCCGCATCCAGCTGCGGCCCGCAGTCGCATCGCCACGAGCGAAAGAGATCCCCCGTCAGGCACTGCGAATGGACCCGCACCAGCACCGGCGGCTGACGGATGTCCCCCATGACCAGCGCCATGTGCGCCTGGCCGTCGATGGACGACTCGTAGACGATGAGCTGAAACTGGCCGTACGGGGTGGGCAGGACCGTCTCGACAACGCGGCGGACGAAGCGCTCCTTGGCCAGCCGGTACCGGATGAGATCCGCGATGGAGCAGATCTTCAGGCCATGCGGGCGGGCAAACGCCTCCAGCTGCGGGATCCGGGCCATCGAGCCGTCCGGGTTCATGATCTCGCAGATGACGCCGGCCGGATAGAGCCCCGCCAGGCGCATGAGATCCACGGCCGCCTCGGTGTGCCCCGCCCGAACCAGGACGCCCCCGTGCCGGGCCTTCAGCGGGAAGACATGGCCGGGCCGGACCAGATCGGAGGAGCGCGTGTCGGGATCGATGAGCCGGCGGATGGTGGCCGCCCGGTCGTGGGCGGAGATGCCGGTGGTGACCCCGTGCGCCGCATCCACCGAGACCATCCAGGCGGTCCCGAGGGGGGCCTGGCTCTCCACCACCATGGGGGTCAGCTCCAGGAGCTGCAGCCGCTCGGGCTCCATCGGCACGCAGATGAGGCCCCGGCCGTGCGTGGTCATGAAGTTGATCCCCTCCGGCGTCGCGAACTGGGCGGCGAGGACGAGATCCCCCTCGTTCTCCCGGTCCTCATCGTCCACGACGATGACCATCCTCCCGGCCTTCAGCTCCTCCAGAATCCCTGGAATCGGATCAAACTCAGGCATCGCGCTCTCCTTCCGAAGGCTTCATTATAGCAAATCGAAGGTAGCGGCAGATCCCCTGCTCGAAGGCCCGATGGATCGCCGAGCCGGGCAGACCGCAGAACTCGCGGAGCATCCCGTGCAGGCGCGCCGGCGCGTGCCGAACGATCAGCGCCTCGCGGGCCGCCTGTCCCTGCCGGCAGGCCCGAAGGACGCCGCCCGTGATCTCCTCTTCCTCAACCACCCGCCATTCCGCCTGGAGGAGCCGCCGGCGGAACCCTTGGCCCCAGAAGTAATCGCAGTATAGGAAGAGGCCGCCGGGCCTCAGCACCCGAAAGACCTGCCGGTAGAAGGCGCCGAGGTCCCCGTAGCTGTGAGAGGACTCGACGTTGACGACGGCGTGAAATGCCCCGTCCGGAAAGCGAAGCCGTTCCGCGTCGCCCACCTCGAACCGGAGGCCGGCAACAGGATAAGCGCGCCGGCAGGCATCGATCCCCGCCCGGCTGAGGTCCACCCCCACGACCGTTGCGGCCTTCAGATACCGCCGGATGAAATAGGCGTCCCCTCCGCGGCCGCAGCCCACCACCAGCAGATCCTTCCCGGCGACCGCCCCCGGCCGCGCGGTTTTGTAGACCAGGTTCCAGGAGTAGGGGTATTCCGCGCGGTCCTCCGGCTCCAGCTCGAAGGGCAGGCTGAATCCGTCGGGGTCCGCGTAGCCGTAATTCAACAGACGGATCCCGTCCACTCCCAGATCCTCCAGCGCAATCGAGAAGCGATCGTAAAAAGCGCGCTTGAAGCGCCGCTTGAGGCCGGGAAGGAAACGATTGACCAGGGAAACCCACCGCGGCGAGACCGAGCGGTAGCTTAATTCCGCTGTCCGAAAGAGGAGCCGGTCGGAAAGGCGCATCCGGTCCGGCTTAGAGGGATTGAAGCCTGGCCCGGAGGGCCTGGAGGGTGGCCTGCTCGTCGTCGGAGAAGGCCTTGGCTCCCCTGTCCCGCAGGGCATCGCAGATCTCGCGCAGGGTCGTTCCCTTCGGCTGAAGGACTCGCTCCTGCAGCTCCCGGAGGATCCGGTCCGGCGAGATCTCCCGGATGCCGTTCTGCCGGCGCTCGCCCCCGTCCATGAGGAGCGCCCGATCCCATTCGCTCGTGGGCTGTGCATCCGTCGGGATCTCCGGCAGGGGCTCCCTCATCAGATTCCGGCCGCGCAGCGCAGCGATCTGCTCCTCCCGGAGGCCGGAGATGAACCGGCTCAGGGCTTCGAGGGTTTCCTCCGGCAACGTATTCGCGCACCACGGGCCGAGGAACGGCAGGACGTAAAGGAGGGGACTGTACGGCTGATCCGATTTCACGCCGGTGGAGGCGACGAGCAGCCGCTGGGGATGGGCTCCCGCCGCCTTGAGCTCTTCGAACAGCGCCGCCAGCCGGCGGATCCTCTCCAGCATCCGGCCTCCCTCCTCATCCTGGTAAAGCCCCTCCGGATCCTGAAACGGCCGGCTCAGGAAAACCGCCTCAAAGATCTGGTAGACCTTCTTGGCGTGCGCCACCGCGCTCTTGCCGCGCAGCAGCTTGAGTTGGGCGGCCTGCGCCGGATCCGCCGCCCGCCCGATCGCCTCGTCGATCAGCGGATCCACTGCCCGGTCCAAACGGCTCACGAACAGGGAGTTCACCGAGTGGATGCCGTCCAGCCGCTGTCGGCCGGCCAGCTCCTTCAGCCCCAGAAGATACCCTTCCACCGTATCCAGGTAGTGCCGGTCGGAGAAGACAAGGGTGACGTTCGGATGGACCTTTCCGCTGGCGACCGCCCTTTGAATCGCCTGCGGACCGATCCGAAGGTTCGGGATCTTGGTGAAGGCCCCCACCCCGTTCATGGAGCCGGCGATCCTCTGCACATCCCGCACCAGCGGGTCCAGCTCTGTCAGCAAGGCGGAGGCCTCCTGGGAAACGCGCCCCTCCCAGGGCCATCGGACGTGGACCTCCCCAAAGATGCGGGCCGCTTCGGTGGCCGCCTCGTTGTAGAGCCGGCGGTACACCTCCTCGGCTGAAAAGCCCTGCGCCCTGAACGCCCTCAGACGCCCTTCCAGCGCGCCGGTCTCCAGGAGCTGCCGGAAGAGGGTCTGATTGGTGGTCATCCCCAGGATGCCGAGGGAATCGACGGATTCGCGCAGGCGGGTCTGCCAGTCCTTTCCGGCTTTGAGCGCGGGAAAACCATCCAGGGAGAAGCTGTTCCCCTGCGTGGGGGGATCGTACAGACGCAGCACCGACTCCGCCGGCAGACGCCGCAGGTCGAGCCGCGCGGATGCGCCGGCCAGGACGGGGGGACCCCCGGCCGTCATCGGCCGGAGGTGCCGGAAGACGGAGCTTCCTCGAGAGAGAGTTCGTCCGCCATCGAGTGCGCTGAAGAGATGGCGGAGGGCCGGAGCACCTCGCGAACCACCCGCCCGTTCTTCACATGCACCTCGATGACCCCTTCCAGCCCGGAGCCCTCCGGGTATCCCCAGATCTCCGAGCCGTCCGCCGCCACCCGCCCCTTGGGCTGAAGTGACCCCAGCCGAACCGGGGAATCCACGGCGCACCCCTGCCCGTTTCCGCTGGTCCCGGCCAGGATCAACCGGTCCTCGACGCCGGAGAGGAGCCGGGGAAGGCTGATCGCCGTGGCGACCAGCAGGAGCAGCAGCGTTGGGGAAACGATCCGTTCTCTACTCCATGCGCAGGATGTGGTCCTGACAGACATTCCGTGGTCCTCCTGGATATCCAGGGATCAGCATACGCCCGCCCCTTCCCAGGTGTCAAGGCCCGGACGGGCGGGGGGAGGTATAATAAGCCGCATGAACAAGCAGAAGCTGCAGGAGCTCCTGGAGAAGGCCCGCAGCGAGATGAATCTTCTCTATGGGATCGGCAACTCCCTCCGGACCACCCTCAACTTCGATGAGACCTTGAGGATCCTGCTGCGCGGCGTCACCGCTTCCGAAGGCCTCGGCTTCAGCCGGGCCGCTGTCTTCCTCGTGGACGCATCCCAGAAATCGCTCGAGGGGCTGGCGGGATCGGGGGATTCCTCCTTCGAGCAGGCGGTCGGATCCCTGCGCGTGCCGCTTTCCGAGCGAGCAGGCGGGCTGCTGGCCCTGGCGGCGCTGGAGGGGACACCTCTCGAGATCGTCCGGCCGCAGGCGCAGCAGCAGGCGGCGGACGACCCGGTCCTTCGCACGCTTGAGAGCAGCTCCTGCGTGCTGGTGCCCCTGAAGGCGCACGACGACCGGGTTGTCGGGGTGATCTTCGCCGACAACCAGAGCACGCGCCGGCCGATCTCGCGGGAGTCGTTCCGCCTGCTGGCCCTGCTGGCCGCCCACGCGGGGCTCGCCATCGAGAATGCGCGCCTCTATGAGGGCGCCCTGCAGCAGGCCGACCTGGATTCGCTCACCCAGCTGTGGAACCGGGGCGCCTTTCAGCGAACCCTGCTGGAGGCGCTGGCCGCGGCCGAACGGGCGCAGCATTCCCTGAGTCTCATGCTGGCCGACCTCGACCACTTCAAGGCGTACAACGATCGGTTCGGCCATCTCGAAGGGGACGGTATCCTCGGCCGGGTGGCCAAGCTCCTCAAGGAGACCGCCCGCGCGGGGGACTATGTGGCCCGCGTGGGCGGAGAGGAATTCGGCGTGATCCTGCCCGGCACCACCAAGATCAACGCGATCAAGCTGGCCGAGCGGCTCCGGCTGGCGATGGACGTCCACCGCGTGCCGCTCACCCTCTCGGCGGGGGTGGCCACCTTTCCCCACGACGCCCACGGATACGAGCCGCTCGTCCGCGCGGCCGACCGGGCCCTCTACGAGGCGAAGCGCCAGGGAAGGAACCGCGTGGTGATTGCGTGACCTCGCCCGCGGGATCCTTGCGCAGGCCTCTGTTCCCGGCCACCCACGGGCGCGGCGATCGGCGGACAGGCCGGTCCGGGGGAGGGGGGCGGCTGCCCGGGACGGCTCAGCCGCCCC
>CAYJQV010000051.1:0-11085 GCA_964372395.1 uncultured Planctomycetia bacterium
CCCTGAAGGAGCGGAACGAAGCGTGCGGCAGGAAGTGGGCTGGAGCGACGCGTTCTACATCGCGCCGAGCGCGCTTTTACCTCCTTGCCAGCGATTTGAACGCCGGGGGGAGGTGTGGAGGCCGCCCGCGGCCTCCACGCCTTGAAGGAGGGGATGATTCAGGGGAACCATGCGGTTCCCCTGAAGGAGCGGAACGAAGCGTGCGGCAGGAAGTGGGCTGGAGCGACGCGTTCTACATCGCGCCGAGCGCGCTAAAACTTGCACAGCTACGCGATTTGAAGGGAGCCCCGCTGGACACGACCTTATGGGAGTGTCCGGTCAGCGGGGCGGGTGGCCGACCGAGCATCCTGGCCGCGAGCAGGCGGCTAGGGGAATGGCTCGGGGCCGAGCCCGGCGCCAAATCGCGCCGAGCGCGCGCACTGCTCTTTCATTCGTTGGCGCGATTTCTTAAAATCGTAAGACCCCGAGGGGTCAGACCCCAAGGGGTCTGACCCCTATGGTGATCGGTCTGCTTCAGCTGCAACTGAGGATCCCCGGAAATCAATCCCTCAAGGGGAAGCGGCAGGTTCTGCTGGGGTTGAAGACGAGGATCCGCCAGCGGTTCAACGTCTCGGTCTCCGAGACGGAGGATCACGACAAGTGGCAGCTCGCGACCCTTGCCGTCGCCTGCGTCGGGACGGACCGGGTGGGAGTGGACCGGCTCCTGAGTCAGGTTGCGGAGCTGGCGCATCGGGAGAGGGAAGCGGAGGTAACGGATCAGCAGGTGGAGTTCTTCTGAGAGATGAATCAGCGGATTGAAAGGGTGGCGGAGGCGGTCAAGGAAGAGGTGGCGCAGATCCTTCAGCGGGAGCTCAAGGATCCGCGGGTCGGTTTCGTGACGGTGACCCGGGTGAAGGTGAGCCCCGATCTGAGCCACGCAACGGTCTACTTCAGCCTGCTCGCGAAGGGAGTTGCGCGGGAGCAGACGGAATCCGGCTTGAAGAGCGCCCAGGGATACATCCGCCGGCTGTTAGGGGGCCGGCTTCGTCTGCGGGTCACCCCCGAGCTGGATTTCAGGATCGACCCCTCGGTGGAGGAGTCCATTCGGATCTCGAAGCTGCTGGGGGAAACCCGCAGGGAGGAGGCAGCGGAATGACGCCGCCCAGGAACCCGGCTCAGGCCGGAGAGATGCGGCGTGTTGCCGACGCGATCCTGCGCCACCGCCGGTTCGTCGTGAGCACCCACATCAACCCCGAGGGGGACGCGCTGGGATCGGCGCTGGCGCTGGCTTCCCTTATCCGGCGCCTGGGAAGGCGGGCGGTCGTGGTCACCCATGGGGGGATCCCGAAGGCGTTCGACTTCCTGCCGCGGGTGGCTCCGGCGTTCATTCGACCGCCGGCCCGGTTCCGCCCGGAGGTGGCGATGACGGTGGATGTGCCGGTCCTGGAGCGGCTGGGCTCGATGATCCCGATGTTCCGGAGGGCGGCTCTGCGTGTGGTGATTGACCATCACGTCAGCAACAGGCGCTTCGGAGACGTGAACTGGGTGGACCCGAAGGCCGCCGCCGTCGGCGAGATGATCTACCGGCTGTACCGGGCCTTCCGGATCCGGCCGAGCCGGGGGGAGGCCCTCTGCCTGTACGCCTCGATCGTCACCGACACCGGCTCATTCCGGTATCTGAGCACGACGCCGGAGGTGCTCCGGATCGCCGCGGATCTGGTATCGCTGGGGGTGAGCCCCCTGCAGGTGGCGCAGGATCTGTACGAGTGCCACTCCGCGTCCGACCTGAAGTTCCTGGGCCGGGTGCTGAGCGGCCTGCGCCAGGCGTACGGGGGCAAGGCGGCCTGGGTCGAGGTGCCGCGGGCCCTCTACCGGTCGGGCCGGCCGGGATCGGAGATCATGGACGAGCTGGTCAACTTCCCTCGGGCGGTTCAGACTGCCGAGGTGGCCTTCGTCCTGCGGGAGCACAGGCCCGACGGCAAGATCCGGGTCAGCTTCCGCTCCAAGGGCCGGGTGGATGTGGATCGGATCGCCCGCCGGTTCGGCGGGGGCGGCCACATGGCGGCCAGCGGCTGCACCGTCGAGGGGACGCTGACGCAGGCCCGCCGGAAGGTGTTGCGCGTTGTCCGAGAGGCCCTTGGCTCCCGCGCCTGACGGGCTGCTGCTCATCGACAAGCCGGCGGGCATGACCTCGCACGATGTGGTGGACCGGATCCGGCGGCGGTTCCGGATCCGGCGGGTGGGGCACGGCGGAACGCTCGATCCGGCGGCGACCGGCCTGCTGATCCTGCTCTTGGGCAGCGCCACGCGGCACGCCAAGCTTCTGTTGAGCGCGGACAAGACGTATCTCTCCACGCTGCGCCTGGGCACCGTGACGGACACACAGGATGGAGAGGGAAAGGTCCTGGAGACCCGGCCGGTGGGGGCGATCCCCCCGAGCCGGATCGAGGAGATCTGCGGCCGTTTCCGGGGGCCGATCGAGCAGCAGATCCCCGCCTATTCCGCCGTCCGGGTGAACGGCCGGCGTTTCTACGACCTGGCTCGGGCCGGGAAGGCCGTTCCCCGGCGCCTTCGCAAGGTCACGGTGCATGACCTGCAGGTGCTGGACGTGCGCCTGCCGGAGGTCGATCTGAAGATCACCTGCTCCAGCGGCACCTACATCCGCACGCTCTGCGCGGATCTGGGAGCGGCCCTGGGGTGCGGAGGAATCTTAAGCCGGCTCTCCCGCACACGCGTCGGCCCCTTTGCGCTCGAGCAGGCGGTCCGACTGCACGACTGCGGGCCGGCGGACATCCTTCCCGTCTCTCAGCTCTTCTCCCGCACGGGATGATCGTCCTTTCCCGGATCCCTTCCCGGGCGGTCCGGCGCGTGGGCACCGTGGCGGCGGTCGGAATCTTTGACGGCGTGCACCGCGGCCATCAGAAGATCCTCGCCCGCGCGGTGACGCGCGCCCGCGCCACCCGCACGACGCCGGCGGCGGTCACCTTCCATCCGCACCCGGTGAGCGTCCTGCGCCCGGGAGCCGCGCTTCCCCTGTTGATCGGGCTGGAGGAGCGGCTTCGGCGCGTGGCCGCCGCCGGCATCCGGCTTGCCCTCGTCGTCCGCTTCACGCGCCCCTTCTCCCGCTGGAGCCCGGAGGAATTTGTGCGGCGGGTGCTGGCGGAGGGCCTGCGGGCGCGGGAGGTGGTGGTGGGGCATGATTTCGGTTTCGGGGCGGGCCGGTCGGGCAGCACCGCGACCTTACGGGCGCTGGGCCGGCGCTACGGGTTCCGGACGCACGTGGTTCCGCCGGTCCGATTGGGGAGAGCCCGGGTTTCCTCCGGCCGGATCCGCCGGCTGATCGCCGAGGGCCGGCTGGCCGCGGCGGAGCGGCTGCTGGGCCGGCCGGTGAGTGTCACGGGAGGGGTCGTGCGCGGGGCGTGTCGGGGAAGGGCCCTCGGTTTTCCGACGGCGAACCTGCGGATTGAATCCGGGGTCCTTCCGCCGGTCGGCGTTTACGCCGTCCACGCCAAGCTGTCATCCTCGCGTACGCGAGGAGGGCAGGCTTTTCGCGGGAATGACACGTTTCTTGGCATGGCCAACATCGGCTTCCGGCCAACCTTTCGTTCTGGGGGGGTCAGACCCCTTTTGGACAAAAGGGGTCTGACCCCTTTGCTGGAGGTTCACCTGTTCGGCATGCGGCGGCCTCTCTACCACCGGACCTTGCAAGTGGAGTTCCGGAAGCGGCTGCGTCCGGAGCGGCGGTTTCCCTCTGCGGAGGCGCTCGCGGCCCAGCTGGCATGCGACGCCCGCCGCGCCCGACGGGTTTTCGCTTTACAGGGGAAGGGCCGGATGATATGATCGCTTCAGACACATGAGCGGGACATCGATGATGCCGCTGGTGAAGGAGCAGAAGGGCAAGCTCATCCAGAATTTTCAGGTACACGGCACGGACACAGGATCAGCCCCGGTACAGATCGCGTTGCTCACGGAACGGATCAACCTGCTGACGGAGCACTTCAAGGTCCACCGGAAGGATCACCATTCCCGCCGAGGCCTGCTCAAGCTCGTCAGCCAGCGCCGGAAGCTGCTGGAGTACGTCAAGTCAACGAATCGCCTCGAATACAAGAAGATTCTCGACCGTCTGAATCTCAGGAAGTAACGGGCCGGACGGCCGGTCCCGTTTTGACGATCCACTCCCCGAACGTTCCTCAATCGGATTATGGTTTCAATCACTGGAGGTAAGTTGTGACGAACGAAGCAAAGGTGACCCGGGTGCAGATGCGCCTGGGCAAGGAAGATTTGATCTTGGAGACCGGCCGGATGGCCAAGCAGGCGGACGGGTCGGTCATGGTGCAGTACGGCGGGACGGTGGTCCTGGTCTCGGTGGTCCTTGCGGACGAGCCGAAGGAGGGGCGCGATTTTCTTCCCCTCACCGTGGAGTATCAGGAGAAGATGTACGCCGCCGGGAGAATCCCCGGGGGATTCTTCAAGAGAGAGGGGCGGCCCTCCGAGAAGGAGATCCTGACCGCCCGGCTCGTGGACCGGCCCACACGGCCGCTGTTCCCCAAGGGATTCAGGAACGAGATTCAGATCATCGCGCTGGTCCTTTCCCATGACGGGTGCAACGATCCCGACGTGCTGGCGATCCTGGGGGCTTCCGCGGCGCTGGGCCTGGCGCGGGCGCCGACGCTGCGGGTGGGTGCCTGCCGCGTGGGGCGGGTGAACGGTGAATTTGTGGTGAACCCCACCTATGCGGAGCTCGAACAGGGGGACCTGGATCTGGTGGTTGCTTCCACCTCCGAAGGAGTCATCATGGTGGAGGCCGGCGCCAAGGAGGTGCCGGAGGAGGTGATGGCGGAGGCGATCCGCTTCGGTCAGCAACAGGGCCTGCAGACGATGGCCCTTCAGGAGCAGCTCCTCTCTCAGGCAGGCCCCCGTCCTGCGCGCACGTTTCCGATTCAGGAGGTGAGTCGGGAGCTTCAGGAGCGGATCCGCCGGCTGGCGGAATCCCGTCTGGAGGAAAATCTGAAGGCGAGAAGCGAGAAGGAAGGCGGGGAGGATGGCAAGAAGGCGCTGGTCGCGGAGATCCTGGCCCAGCTTCAGCCCACACCCCCTGCGACGGGAGAAGAAGGGGTGACCGAGCGGCAGATTGATGAGGTGGTGGCCGACCTGGAGCGCTCGCTTCTGCGCAAGGCGATCCTGGAGCAATCGCGGCGGGTGGACGGCCGGGATCGGACCGCGGTGCGGCCGATCGAGTGCGCGGTCGGGGTTCTGCCCCGGACGCACGGTTCCGGGCTGTTCACGCGGGGCCAGACACAGAGCTTGACCTCCGCAACGCTGGGCACCGGAGACGACGAGCAGATGATCGACGCGGTGCAGGGGAAATGGTTCAAGTCGTTCATGCTGCACTACAGCTTTCCCCCGTTCTCCGTGGGGGAGATCCGTCCGGTCCGGGGACCCGGCCGGCGGGAGATCGGCCACGGGGCGCTGGCGGAGCGATCCCTCAGAGCCATCATGCCCTCGAAGGAAGAGTTCCCCTACACCGTCCGGGTGGTCTCGGAGATCCTGGAGTCCAACGGCTCCTCCTCCATGGCCACGGCCTGCGGCGCCACGCTGGCCCTCATGGACGCCGGGGTTCCGATCAAGAGACCGATCTCAGGAATCGCGATGGGGCTGGTCAAGGAAGGCGGCCGGTATGCGATCCTCACCGACATCATCGGGCTGGAGGATCACTACGGGGACATGGACTTCAAGGTGTCGGGAACGGCCAGGGGGATCACGGGATTGCAGCTCGATCTTAAGCTGAACGGGGTGCCGGTGGAGATCCTGGCGGAGGCGCTGCAGCAGGCCAAGCCCGCGCGGGCGCACGTTCTGGAGCGGATGCTGGAGGCGATCGCCAGCCCCAGGACGGAGCTCTCCCCGTACGCGCCGCGGATCACGATCCTCAAGATCAACCCGGAGAAGATCGGGGAGCTGATCGGGCCGGGAGGCAAGACGATCCGGAAGCTTACCCAGGAGACCGGGGTGAGCATCGACGTGGAGGACGACGGAACGGTGAAGGTGGCCTGCGCCGATGCCGCGGCGGCCAAGAAGGCGATCGACTTCATCCAGGCGCTAAGCCAGGAGGCCGAGGTGGGGCGCGTCTATCAAGGCGTGGTCAAGAGGATCACCAATTTCGGCGCCTTCTGCGAGATCGGCCCCGGCAAGGAGGGGTTGTGCCACGTGTCGGAGCTCTCCGAGCAGTTCGTCCCGAAGGTCGAGGACGTGGTCAAGCTCGGCGACACGCTGGCGGTGAAGGTCGTCGAGATCGACGCGCAGGGGCGGATCAATCTCAGCCACAAGCAGGCCCTGCAGCCGGACGCTCCGCCCACGCCCCCGGTCCGGCGCCCCGGAGGCGGGCGGCCGCGCGGCCGCTTCGGGGAAGAGCGAGGGAGGCATGGCCCCGGCCCTGGGGGCGATCGGGAGTTCCGGAGGCCGCACGAGCAGCGCCGGGGCCCGGGGCCCGGTTTTCACCGGGATCGGGATCGCGGCGGGCACCGCGGGCCGCCTCGCCATCCGGCGCAGCACTCCTCTCATGCCCGCGGCGGTCCGGGCCCGGGCCCGGAGCCGGCAGCCCGCCCCCGACGCTGGGAGGAGGAGCCGGAGCGCATGGATTTCTGAGCGAGGATCCCGCATGGCGCGGGTCAAGCGGACCTTTCCACTGCTGACGCCCCAGAGGAGAAACGAACTGTGGGGCGTCTTGGCTTTAGCGGGCTCCCTCTTCCTCTTCATGAGCCTGGTCTCCTTCGATCCGGACGACCTGTCGTTCTTCACCTCCCATCCGAACCCGGAGGTCCGGAACCTCTGCGGTATCGTGGGGGCCTGGATCGCCGGGTCGATCCGATCGGCCTTCGGCTGGACCGGCACGCTGCTTCCCCTCCTGGGCTTCCTGTGGTCGGTGAGCCGCTTCAACGGCCGGGCCTCGGAGCGGCCGCTGCTGCAGGGGGTCACCACGGTGATGCTGATCCTCTCGGCCTGCAGCCTGCTTTCGATCCTGTGGGTCCAGGCACCAGAGGCGCGGTGGCCCCCCGGCGGGACTCTCGGGCTGTGGGTGGGTGACCGGGCGCTTCAGTACTTCGGATGGTGGGGTGCCGTCGTGGCGCTCTTGACCGTATCTCTTTTGTGCCTGCTCCTGTCCACCGAGATGACGGTCTGGCCGATCCTGCGGTTCGCCGCGGATGCGGCGCTGCAGTCGGCCCGATGGGCGATTCGGCGCGCCCGCGGGTCAATCACTGCAGCGGTCGGCTCCCTCTCCAAGATGGGAGAGGAAAGGGTGACGGTGGTGCGGCGCGCCCCGGCCGGCGGGGCGGAGCCGAAGCCGGAGCCCGGACCGGCCCGCAAGCCGGAGCCGCCGCCCCAGATCCATCTGGAGCCAAAACCGGCGCAATCCGTGGCGGTCTCCCCCGCGCCACCACGGCCTGCGCCCGTCGGAGTGAAGACCCCTTTCCAGCTTCCCTCCCTCGATCTTTTGAATCCCACACAGCCGGCCGGCCGCACGGGGCAGAGCAAGGAAGCGGTCGAGGCCAATGCCCGCATCCTGGAGCAGACCCTGCGGGGGTTCGGGATCGAGGCGCGGGTGGCGGAGGTGGAGCTGGGCCCGGTGATCACCCGGTACGAGGTGGAGCCGGCTCCCGGCGTCAAGATCCAGAGCATCGCCACCCTTTCCGATGATCTGGCCCTGGCGCTCAAGAGCTCCGCCGTCCGGGTCATGGCTCCCATTCCCGGCAAGGGGCGCGTGGGGATCGAGGTGCCGAATCTCTCCTCTTCTCTGGTGACGCTCCGCGAGCTTCTGGAGTCGCGCGAGTTTCGGCAGTCGACCTCCAAACTCACGTTGGCCATCGGGAAGGACGCCGCCGGGCATCCCCTGGTGGGGGATCTCGGGGAGATGCCGCATCTTCTGATCGCCGGCGCCACCGGCTCGGGTAAGACGGTCTGCGTGAACGGCCTGATCCTCTCCATCCTGTTCAACGCGACACCGGAGGAGGTCCGCTTCCTCATGGTGGATCCGAAGATGGTCGAGCTTTCGGTCTTCAACGGCCTGCCGCACCTGGTCATGCCGGTGCTGACGAACCCGAAGAAGGTTCCCTCCGCGCTGGACTGGGTGATCGAGGAGATGGAGACCCGCTACCGGCTTTTCGCGAAGCTCGGGGTGCGCAACATCGAGAGCTACCATGAGAAGCAGGCCGCCCGCGAGCTTCCCGAGGAGGAGATCCCGGAGCACCTGCCGTACCTGGTGGTCATCATCGACGAGCTGGCCGATCTCATGCTCGTGGCGCAGGCGGAGGCGGAGCGGGCGATCGCGCGGCTCGCCCACCTGTCGCGGGCGGTGGGGATCCACATGGTGCTGGCCACCCAGCGGCCGTCCGTGGACGTCCTGACCGGGGTCATCAAGGCGAACTTCCCGGCCCGGATCTCCTTCCAGGTCGCCACCCGCGTGGACTCGCGGACGGTTCTGGACACGATGGGGGCGGAGAAGCTGCTGGGCAAGGGGGACCTCCTCTACATGCCGCCCGGCGCATCCAAGCTCATCCGGGCGCAGGGCACCCTCGTGACGGATGGGGAGATCGAACGGGTGGTGGAGTTCCTGAACGCCCAGCGCCCGGCCCCCTATGACGAGGCGGTCATCGACGAGGTGGAGACCAAGGCGTCGGGGAGTGTCGATGCGCGGAGGGATTCCCTGTATGAGGAAGCGGTCCGCACGGTGGTGGAGACCGGCCAGGCGTCGGTTTCGCTGCTGCAGCGGCGGATGCGGCTGGGATACGGGCGCGCCGCCCGGATCCTGGACATGATGGAGGAGGAGGGGATCGTCGGCCCCATCCGCGGGGCCAAGCCGCGCGAGGTCTTCCTCAAGGAGATGCCGCGCAGGAAAGAGGAAGCGGGGAGGACCCCGTGAGCCTGTCTGTCGGCCAGCGCCTGCGCTCCGCGCGGGAGCAGAAGCGGATCAGCCTGGAGGAGGCCTGCCGGGTCACCAAGGTTCAGAAGCGGGTGCTGGAGGCGATCGAGGAGGGGCGGGTGGAGGAGATGCTGAGCCCCGCCTACGCCCGGATCTTTCTGAAGAGGTACGCCTCCTATCTGGGATTGGACGGCTCGGCGGTCATGGAGGAGTATCTTTCAGGCCGCCCGAGTGCGCCCGCGCCGGCGCTCGAGGTGGAGACGGAGGTCACACGGCGGCAGGAGGCGCCGGTCTGGGCGGGGTGGGTGATCCCGACCGCGGTGGGGATGGCCGGGGTGATCGGGACGGCGTTTCTGGTCTACCTCGGGGTGGATCTGTGGACGAACCTGGGCAGCCAGCGGCCGGCGGCTTCCGCGGCGGCCCGGCGTGAGGCCTCGCCGGCAAGCCCGCAGCCGATCGTTCCGCTCGCCAGGCCGCTCCAGCTCACCGTTCGGACCACCGACAGGGTCTGGCTTCAGATCAAGTCGGATGGCGGGGTCATCTTCCAGGGGGTGCTTGCCAAAGGGGCGCAGGAGGTCTGGACTGCGAAGAAGCAGCTCGAGATCTGGACCGGGAATGCCTCCGCGATGCGGCTCGACCTGAACGGCAAGCCGCTGGAAGGGCTGGGGCGCGGGGTGAGGAAGGGGGTGCGCATCACCCACGCTGGCATTGAGCGATGAAAGTCCACGTGGTCACGCTGGGCTGTGCGCGGGCGCTGGTGGACGCGGAGGGTTTGGCCGGCCTGCTGGAACGGGCCGGCCACGCGCTGACCGGCGAGGTGAAGGAGGCGGAGTGTGTCGTCGTCAACACCTGCTCATTCATTCAGCCGGCAGAGGAGGAGTCGATCTCCACGATCCTGCAGGTGGCCGACCTGAAGCGCAGCGGCCGCGTCCGGCGGCTCTATGTTACCGGCTGCCTCCCGCAGAAGAGGCGCTCGGAACGGGAGGACCTGCTTCGGCTGCTGCCGGAGGTGGATGGATTTCTGGGGACCGGCGACCTGCCAAAACTGCCCGAGCTCATCGCGCAGCAGGAAGGAAACCCTGCGGGGTCAGACCCCGTAGGGTCTGACCCCGCAGGGTCTGACCCCGGCAGGTTTTTCGTCGCATCGCCCGTCTCCACCCTCCTCTTCGAGGCGGCAAGCCCGCGGCACCGGCTGACCCCGCGGCATTTCGCCTACGTGAAGATCTCGGAGGGGTGCGACCACGCCTGCACCTTCTGCTCGATCCCCCGGTTCCGCGGGCCGCACCGCTCCCGATCCATGGAAGATCTGGTGGAGGAGGCCGGGCGCCTCGCCTCGGAGGGGGTGGTGGAGCTTAACCTCATCGGCCAGGACACCTCCTACTACGGGATGGATCGGTACGGACGGCTCTCCCTGCCGGAGCTTCTGGAGCGGCTGAGCGCCGTTGAGGGGATTCGCTGGATCCGGATCCTCTACGCCCACCCGGCGCACATGACGGAAGAGTTCACGGGCGCGATCCGCGACCTGCCGCGGGTGGTGAAGTATCTCGACATCCCAGTCCAGCATGTGAGCGATCCGATCCTGGCGGCGATGCGGCGCGAGACCGACGGCGGACGGATCCGCCGGATCGTGGAGGATCTGCGCCGGAAGATCCCCGGCCTGGCGCTGCGCACCACCCTGATTGTCGGTTTCCCCGGCGAGACGCAGGCTGACGTCGACGGGATGGCCGCGTTCATGGAAGAAGCCCGCTTCGATCGGCTGGGGATCTTCCCCTATTCCCCGGAGCCGAAAACCCCTGCCGGGCGGCTCGCCGGGCAGATCCCCGAGGAGGTCAAACAGGAGCGGTTTGACCGGCTGATGGCCCTTCAGCGCGGGATCTCGGAGGAACTCAACCAGCGGTGGCTCGGCCGGGAGGTGGAGGTTCTTCTCGACGAGCCGGAGCTGGGCAGGACGTACGCGGATGCGCCGGAGGTGGATGGGCAGGTGTTCGTTCATTCGGAAAGGCCTCTGGAGCCGGGCCGGTTTGTCCGCGCGCGCGTCACCGACACGACCGAATACGATCTCGTCGCTGCGGCCTGCGGGGATGAGGCGGCCGGTTTCGCTCCCCGGAGGGAACTCAAGGTTCCCTCCGGTTCCACCCTCCTAACAGTCTGCTGAAAAACCCGGTTTTTTGAGAGAGCCATAGTCATGGAGA
>CAYJQV010000052.1:0-10915 GCA_964372395.1 uncultured Planctomycetia bacterium
GATAAATTTTACTCCGGAGCGGACGGAGAGGTCATGAACCTGATCTACGGAGATGGTCACGTGGACCCCTACTTCCCCGATGAACCGATCCCATTGGATGATCCGCTGGGAGGCACGGGCGATGCAGGAGGCGAAGGGGCTGACGAAGGCGGAGGGGAGGGAACCAGCGGCCCGCCAGTCCGTAGCGACCTTTTCGACTATGAATCCGCCCTACGGAGGATTGAAGACCGGCGCAAAGCCGACGAGGAAGCCGCCCTACGGACGATTGAAGACCAGCAGAAAGCGGTTGACCGAGCAACGCAGGAAGCGTGGAGGGATGGGAGATTAACCCCTCAAGAGCAGGATCGAATTCATCGACTTCGGACAGAACTGGCTAAACTCATTAAGGGTTTCCAGGAGGAACTGCGAAGCGACGACCGTGACCTGGGAGCGGATTCCTTCTTCGGAAGCGGGCTGGACGGGCTGGGGAGGTTCCTGCCGCCCACCGCGGGGGAGGGTGCCGGGGGGCTTGGTCCTGGATTCGCGCCTGCGAATCCCAGCTTGGACCCCCAGATTGACGCGGGAAGCGGCCTGCTGGATGGCGTGCCGTCTGCCCCCGTACTGGCGCCAACCGTCCCGGCGGGCCCCGCAGCGCCGGCGGGGCCGGACCTGGCGGCGCTGCACGATAACTTCCATGCGCAGCAGGCCGCGGACCTCGCCGCCTTCCAGGCAATCCAGGATACGGACCACAACAACTCCCACACGCAGCTGACCAACGCCCACGGCAACTTCCACAACCTGTTAGGCGTCGGCCCGGGCTTCGGGGCGCAACATGGGAACTTCCACGCCCAGGAAGGACAGGCCCATGGGGACTTCCATGCGCAGCAGGCGGATGACCTGGCCGCCGAGCAAGCCCAGCAGGACGCGGAGCACACCCAGTTTCACCAGGACAACAACATCTAGCCCGCCCCCGAAGGTGAGCAGGACAATCAGCGGACGGACGCAGGCCCGGCGGCTTCATGTCACTTGGGCGGGGCGGGTCCAGGGGGTCGGGTTCCGGTACACGACGGAGGCGGAGGCGCTCGCCCTGAAGCTCGTCGGCTGGGTGCGGAACCTGCCCGACGGCCGGGTCGAGGCGCTTGCGGAAGGGCCTGAGCCGAAGCTGCGCCTGTTCCTTGAGCGAATGGGCGCAGGGCCGATGAAAGGGTACATCCACCAGACGCAGACCTCCTGGGAGCCGGCCACCGGCGAGTTCCGGGATTTCCAGATCCGCTTCTATTAGCCGATGCGCTATGGGGTCTTCTCCGACGTCCACTCGAACCTGGAAGCGCTGGAAGCGGTGCTGGCGGCGCTGGGGGGCGAGCGGGTGGATCGGCTCCTCTGCGCCGGAGACCTGGTCGGCTACGGGGCGGACCCGGCGCCGTGTGTCAGGCGGCTGCGATCCTGCGGGGTGGCGGCGGTCTGCGGCAACCACGATCGGGCGGTCATCGGCAGGATGCCGCTGGAGTGGTTCAACGAGCAGGCGGCGGCCGCGGTGCAGTGGACCGAAGGGCATCTGCCTGCCGGGGAGAAGGCGTTCCTCGGCGAGCTTCCCCTCACCTGGACCGACGGCCAGGTGACCGTCGCGCACGGATCCCTCTATGAGCCGGGTGAATTTCATTACGTGATGGATCTCCACGGAGCGAAGCTCTGCCTGGATCTCCAGCAGACGCCGCTGGCCTTCATCGGGCACACGCACGTGCCGGGCTTCTTCGTCGAGGAGCAGGAAGGCGTCCGCTTCGCGCGGGCCGGCAGGGTCACCCTGCCGGCCGGCCGGAAGGCGCTGGTGAACGTGGGATCGGTCGGTCAGCCGAGGGACGGCGATCCGCGGGCGGCGTACTGCCTGTACGATTCACAGAGCCGGGCGGTCGAGATCCGCAGGGTGGCCTATCCCCTGGAGAGAGCGCAGGCGAAGATCCGCGCGGCAGGGCTGCCGGAATTTCTGGCGGCGCGGCTGGCGGTCGGATATTAGGTGATGAGATGAGGCAGATGGCGGCGACGGCCGGGGAGGCGCGGAGGGAGATCGAACGGCTGAGGAAGCTCATCCGTCACCACGACCGCATGTACTACGTGGAGAACAACCCGGAGATCAGCGATCAGGAGTACGATCGCTTGATGGGGGCGCTCCAGGAGCTGGAGAAGCGCTTTCCGAAGCTGGTGACGCCGGACTCTCCCACCCAGCGGGTGGCGCAGACACCGCTGGAGGGCTTCGGGGTGGTGCGGCACCGGGCGCCGATGCTCAGTCTCGACAACACCTATTCCCCTGATGAGCTGAGGGAGTTCGACGCCAGGGTGAAGCGGTTCCTCTCGGTCTCCTCGGTGAGTTACATCGTGGAGCTGAAATTCGACGGGGTCAGCGTCTCCTTCACCTACCGGGACGGCCGGTTCATGCAAGGGGCCACCCGGGGGGATGGAGAGCAGGGGGATGACATCACGGCGAATCTGAAGGTGATCCGCTCGATCCCGCTGGTGCTGGAGCCGCGCAAGGGGACGGCCCTGCCGAGACTCATGGAGGTTCGGGGAGAGGTGTACATGCCGCGCATGGCCTGGGCCGCTCTCAACCGCCAGCGTGAGAAGGCGGGAGAGGTTCTCTTCGCCAACCCGCGCAACGCCGCCGCCGGCAGCTTGAAGCAGCTGGATCCCCGCGTCGTCGCCCAGAGGCGCCTGGCCCTCTTCTGCTACGGCCTGGGCGCCGTCGAGGGCCGCTCCTTCTCGACCCAGCAGGAGGTGCTGGGGTTCTTGAAGGAACGCGGCTTTCCGGTGAACCCCCACTTCAAGCCCTGCGGGGGGATCGAGGAGGCGATCCGCTTCTGCGACCGCTGGCAGGAGAAACGCAGGCAGCTCGGGTACGACACCGACGGGATGGTGGTCAAGGTGGACGATCTGGAGCTGCAGCGGCGGCTGGGGATGACCGCCAAGAGCCCCCGCTCCATGATCGCCTACAAGTTCCCGGCGGAGCGGGTGCTGACCCAGCTTCTCCGGATCGAGGTGAACGTGGGCCGGACCGGGACGCTGACCCCCGTGGCCAACTTGAAGCCGGTCTTCCTGGCGGGAACAACCGTCAGCCACGCCAGTCTCCACAACGAGGATGAGATCCAGCGCAAGGATGTGCGGGAGGGCGACTGGGTCATGATCGAGAAGGCGGGGGAGATCATCCCTCAGGTGGTGGCGGTGGTGCGGCAGAAGCGGACCGGAAAGGAAAGGCCCTTCCGGATGCCGAAGGAGTGCCCGGCCTGCGGGGCGAGGGTGGTCCGCGACGAGGAGGAGGTGGCGGTCCGCTGCGTGAACCTGGCCTGCCCGGCGCAGCTCAAGGAGCGGCTGATCCATTTCGGCCAGCGGACGGCCATGGATGTGGAGGGCCTGGGCGACGCGCTGGCCGAGCAGCTCGTGGCGAAAGGGCTCGTGAAGGACGTGGGGGACCTCTACCGGCTGGACCAGGAGAAGCTTGCGGCGCTGGAGCGGATGGGGAAGAAGTCGGCCGGGAATCTGATCCTCAACCTGGAGGACTCCAAGGGAAGGGGCCTGGCGCGGCTCATCTTCGCCCTCGGGATCCGGCACGCGGGCAGCGCCACGGCCGAGGCGCTGGCGCGGCATTTCGGGTCGATGGAGAAGCTGGCCTCAGCCGATGAGGAGGCGCTCACGCGGATCCCGGAGGTGGGAGCGGTGATGGCGGCCTCGATCGCAGGATTCTTCCGCTCTGCCGCGAACCAGAAGGTGATTGAAAAGGTGAAGTCCGCCGGGGTAAAGATGGTGGAGGAGCAGCCGAAGGTCCTCTCGGCGCGGCTGGCCGGGGAGACGGTGGTCTTCACGGGGGAGCTGGAGGATTTCACGCGCAGTGGAGCGGAAGGGCTGGTGCGCGCCCACGGGGGCTGGGTGGGCTCGGCCGTGACCAAGAAGACGACGCTGGTGATCGCGGGCCAATCGCCGGGATCCAAGTTCGAGAAGGCCAAGGCGCTGGGGATCCGGATCGTGGATGAGCGGGCGTTCAAGAGGATGGTGGGCAGTTGATCCGAGGCCGGCTTGCGGCAGGGTTCCTGCTGGCCTGCACCCTCTGCCTTCTGGCGGAGGGGTGCAGCCCACAGTGGAGGCGCAAGTTCATCCGCAAACGGAAGAACGTCGAGCCCCCGCAGGCGGTCCTGGTGCTGCAGACGGACCTGAAGGCCCTCCATCCGCCCCACGACCGCTACCGGGAGCATTTCGCCCTCTGGAAGAGCTGGCATACCGAGCTTCTGGACAGCTACGGCCAGATCCGGAAACGGGACGTCATGTATCTCAGCGGGGTGATCGGCGAGCTGCGGGCGCTGCAGCAGCTCCTCCAGGGCAAGCCCTCCGGGTCCATGCGTGAGATCCTTGTGGAGCTCAATGACCTTCAAGCCCGCTGGGCCGCGGCACCCAATCCGTGGGGCCCTTCCGCCGCCACGCGCAGCCGCCTGGAGCAGCTCCTGCGGCGGATCAACCGGGACTTCCAGTATTCCGACGTCAAATCCTCCATCCGGCCCGACCCCGAGTGAGCCCTGGGATCGGCTGATCCGGCAGACGCTGGACTTCCTGCGCCTGGAGCGGGGCTTAAGCCAGAACACCGTTTCCGCGTACCGGCGGGATCTGGCTCAGTTCGCCCGCGGCGTGGACGAGAAGCACCCCGGTTCCCTGACCCGCTCCGAGATCCTGGAGCACCTCATGAAGCTGCGGGACCGCAAGCTGGCCCCCTCCTCCGTGGCCAGGAAGCTGGTGGCGATCAAGGTCTTCTTCCGGTTTCTGGTGGGGCAGGGGCTGGTGCGCTCCGACCCCTCGGCGGTCATGGAGTCTCCGCGGCTCATGAAGGGGCTGCCCGCGGTGCTGGATGTGGAGGAGGTGGGTCGGCTGCTGGCCTCCGCGCCCGGAAAGGACGGGATGCGCGGCCTGCGCGACCGGGCCCTGCTGGAGCTTCTCTACGCGAGCGGCCTCAGGGCCTCGGAGGCGACCGGCTTGAAGGTCTCGGACCTCAACCTCGAGTCGGGATTCCTGCGCTGCGCCGGCAAGGGGGGAAAGGAGCGGGTGGTGCCGGTGGGCAAGCACGCCCGCCAGTGGATCGAGCGTTATCTGAAGCGGGCCCGCGCCCGGTTCAAGCCGAAGCCGGAGGCGCGGGAGCTCTTCCTCAATCGGACCGGCCGGCGGCTGTCGCGGCAGTCGGTCTGGATGCTGGTGAGGCGCTACGCGAATCTGGCGGGGATCCGAAAGCGAATCACCCCGCACACCTTGCGGCACTCCTTCGCCACCCATCTTCTGGAGGCCGGGGCGGACCTCCGGGTCGTGCAGGAGCTTCTGGGGCATGCCTCCATCTCCACCACCCAGATCTACACCCACGTGGATCGGGCCCGCCTCAAGGCGATCCACGCCAAGTTCCACCCCCGCGGTTAATCGTAAGATAAGCTCATATATATCCCCTTGATCCGGCATCGGTTATCCGGTAAACTTTCCTTAATAGCTCCCCGATGAGGCGACCCAAGTTCCGCATCGCGCTGCGCCTGCTTTCAGGCCTGCTTATCCTAACCTGCGGCCTTCCCCGTTCCTCTGCCCATGCCCTGCGGGGCGAGCAGCCGGAACACCCCCGCCAGCGCTCCGGCCTGGAGGAAGAGCTCCGCCCTGCGGCCGGGATGGAGGAGCTGGATGAAGAGGCCCAGCTCCAGGCAGAGATCGATCTTTCCGCCTCGATCCTGGCTCAGGAGAGCTGGGAGGCAAAGATTCGGGTGGCGGGTCGGGTGAGCGACGATGCGGTTCGGCACGCCCTGGGGCGCGACCCGGGCCGAACCCGTGTGGTTCTGGCCGCCGTCAGGCACCACCAGGATCGTTCCGAATCAAAGCCGGATATCCTCGTCGCTGAAACCGGGCAGCTGCAGAGGGCCAATCGCCGGGGGGCCTGGAAGGGGCCCACGGGTACCGTCTTCATGACAGGGGAAGTCTGGAGCGGGGCCGACGCCGAGGCGATCCGGCGGGCGTTCGAGCAGGACAACTTCGATGAGCTGGAGAGATGGGCCAGCGCAAGAGACGCCCCGCCTGCACCGGTGCCGCCTGCGCAGCCCCCGACGCCACCGCCTGCGCCGCCCGCCGCGCCGCCCGCGGTGCAGCCCGCCGCGCCGCCCGCCGCGGAACCAGCTCTGCCCACTCCGCCTCCGGAGCGAAGGCCCGGGCGTCCGCCGGTCACCGGGGCAGAGGCGGTCAACGGCGCACTGCGCGAAACAGCCGAGGCGGCCTTCTCCGGATGGGCACTGCCCAACGTAACCGGCGTGACGAAGCTGGATGCCACCGGCCAAAACCTGCTGGTCTGGCACGATTCCTCGGAGGCGGACTCCTTCGGCGGAACCGGCATGTTGATCCTGGGCGCGATGCCCAGACCGATGCCGCTCACCCCGGCGCCCGTGGCCCTGCGGGGCGAGACGAGGGTTGCTGCTTCGGGACGATACCAGGCGCGGTTCTTGGGGCTGAAGGCAATCGGAGAAGTTGAGCAGCGGCACCCGGAGCTCAAGGAGCTTGTCCCACGCACTCATGAAGGAATCCATGAGGTGCTCGGCATGATGGAGCAGCCCAAGCGCCGGTGGGTGAGGCAGAGATCTGAAACGGTGAGGAGGATGGCCGGGCGGCGGGACGGCGCCTTGGAGCGCTGGAGCGCAGACGAGCCAGGCCAGGCAGACGATCTGCTGGAGAGGATCCGCCGGTTCCAGGGGCAGCACCAACGCCTGGAGCGGGCGATCCAGGAAGCGGTTGCCGAGCTTCGGCGGGCGGCGGAAGCCGGCCAGGTCCCTGCGGCGAGGGCGCGTGAGATCCTGGCGCCATTGCGCGATGCGCTGGGGCCGTGGCCGAGGACGCAGATGGCGGTGGATCAGCATCGGGATCGGATGAGCGAGGGTTCCGTGGAGCTGCGGCCCTTCCTGGAATTGGTGGAGGAGAGCACCCGCGAGGCGGTCCGCCAGCAGGAGTGGATGATCCTGCTTGCGGCGATTCCACCGGGCCAGCGGGAGGTCCTGTACGATGCCTACCGAACGGTCTGGCTGGAGCGCCTGGCGGAGCTGCAGCGGAGCGCCGACACGTTGCCGCTGGCCGATCTGGACAATGCGGTCCTGGAGGCGCATCGGATCGCCCGATGGCTTGCCCAGCATGAATGGAATGCGGGGATCACCCGGCATCTCAACGGAAACGTCCGGGGCGAGCCTCCCCGCGAGCAGGAGCGGGTGACCAACCTCATCGTCCAGGCCGGCGGTGTCCTGCTGGTGTCCGCCGACGGGCGTCCGCGCCGATTCATTCCGGGCGGCGGAGCGATTTACAGTGGCGGCGATCTGGCATCCCGGTACTTGCCGTTCCAGATCCAGGCGTGGTTCCAGCCAGGCGATCGGGTGGTGCTTGTCTACCCCTCCATCACCGGATCGCCCAGCATCGAGCATCTGGATTTCTACACCGAGGATTGGTTTCTTCTTCGGCAGATGCTTCCAGGGGCGCCGGAAATCTGGCTGGGGACGCTCACCGCGGACGGGACGCTGCGGGTCTATCGCCCCCGGCCGGCGGCGGAGGGAGAGGACAGCTGGCGATCGGCCTCCGAGAGCGTCGCCTTCGCGCTGGACCGGTACGATTCGCTGCGCTACCTCCTGCAGGGGAAATTGTATGTCCCGCCCCCAGAGGTCGCGCAAGGGGGCGCGGTCACGGAGAGAGCGGTGCGGCGTGCTGGAGGAATTGCGCGCTCCCTTGGCAAGCGTCTCCCGAAGCAGGCGGTGGTTCGGAAGGCGGTCGCAGGCGTGGATCCCCTGTTTCGCTGGTTGCAAGGGATTGCCCGGGGCGAGATGCTCCGTCTCTTCCGTGAAGGATTGACGGATGGCTTTGGTCAGGAGGCCGCGGATGAGCTGCTCGGAGAGCTCCGCGCCCGATTTCGCGGGCCGCTGGCTGAAGTGGCCAAGCCGAAGAAGGGTCTCCGCGAGCTCAATCAGGAAGTTCCCGCGCTCGCCCAGCAGATCCAGATGGTGGTCGCCGAACGGATCGGGGAACAGTTGCTCAGCGAAGATCCGTTCCTGGAGCTGGTCGAGGTGGAGGGGGTGAGCGTCGTGGAGCCGCCCTCTTTTGAGATCCCCGGGGAGCCGGAAACGGGCGAGCCCGGCGAGGCAGGAGCGGCGGCCCAGCCGGTTGTTGCTACGCAGCCATCCCAGGTGGATCCGGAGTCGCTGGCCCCCGGGATCGCGGCCGATTTCATCCGCCGGTCGAGGATCACCGAGAATAAGAAGAGATTCTTTGGGGATGCCTCCGAGGCGGAGATCGAGGCCTTCGCCCGGCCGTGGGTCCTGCAGAGGTTGCGGTCCGGCGAGCGCAAGCCGCGCTTTGTGAGGTTTGGAAAGGACTTCCTGGCGGAGCGCAACAAGCCGAAGCCGTCCGGGCCCACCCCGGAGGAGCTGGCCCGCCAGGCGGCAGAAGAGCTGGCCCGGCAGGCGGCGGAATTGGCTCAGCAGGCGGCGGAGCAGGCCCGTCGTGCAGCGGAAGGGGTACGGGACCAGCTCCATCGGCAGATAGGGCAGCTCCCCAGGAAGCTGCGCTCCAGGGAGGAAGTGGAACGGGCGCAGGCGATGATCGCCGAGCTGGATCGGCAGCTCCCGACGCTGGAGGCGCTTCCGGAGCTTTCGGCCGACGTCGAGGAGATCCGGGCGGAACGGACTCGCCTGACGGCATCCATCGGCCAGGCAGAGCGCCGGTTCGAGCGGGAGGAGAGGGATGAGCGGCGCCGGAAGAACGACGAGATCCTCGACAAGAGCTCTTCGACTCGCCAGATGGCCGAGGTTCTCCGGACCGACGACCGCTTCAGCTCCTACGTCTCCGGCGACGAGCGCGCCGCGAACTTCCTGCGGGAGGTTTCCAGGGGGGCGCGGCCGATCGATTGGGCGCGCGGAATCGAGGCCCAGTTCAAAGGGATGGACCCGCGCAAGATGGGGGAGTTCCAAAAACGCTACCATCAAGGAGTTCTCCGGCTTGCCGGTCTTATCATCCAATCCGGCCCGCGGTCCGGTATGGAAGAGGGCCTCCACCCGTCCGCTGGGATGGAGGAGCCGCAGGAGCGGCAGCCCGAACGGCTTACGGCCGAGGTTCAGGAGGCGATCGCCCGGGGGGCGCCCCTGCGGGCGCGGATCACCTCCGTGGATCTGAAGGGGGAATCTGCTGAGGTGGAGTATGGTTCAGAGGGCGATTTTCTCCTTGGGCGGCTGCCGGCAAGGAGGGTCTTGCGCTGGTTCGCAGAGCGGGCGTCGGTGCCGCTGCGGCTGCCGCTCGCCTGGCTGAAGAGCCAGGAGGGGAAGACGCTTTGGCTTTATCCGGTCGCGTTTTATGAGGGGCATGCCTTTCCCGTTCTCTATGCGGCGGATCTGTCGCCTCGCGGGCTCGGTGAAAGCGTTCAGCCGGTTCTGGAAGAGCTCAAGCGCAAGCGGAAGGACGGGGTTCGAATGACGATCAGAGTCGCGAAGCTTGCGGGGCGAGCCGGAGGGGCCCAGGTGTTGTACCGCGGAAGAGACGGGGTGCACCTCGGTTTCGTTCGGACAGGATCGCTTTTTGACGATCGCACCAGGTGGATCTCCAGCGATACCAAGATGGAATGGCTGGCACTCCGGGAGGGAAGTGGCGAGCCTTTCGAGGCAGACGTGGAGAGGGTTGTCTCGGAAGGGGATCCCTGGGAAGAGGTCCATTTCAGGCCTGGGATCCCGTTGACCCCCGCGCTGTTCACGCAGGAGCGGCTCTTCCGGACGGAGATCTTGGCGCGCCGGGCCAAGGGGAAGATCAGCGAGTTTCTGACCTGGATGCTGGAGGGAGGGGTGGACCCTTCCGACGCTCTTCTGGAGTGGGAGCTTTCGCGAGGCGACTGGTGGGGGCTCACGGGCGGGCAGAAGGTCGAGATCTTCGAGTGGCTGGCCAAGAACCAGCACCGAATTGGGCAGAGGCCGGAGCAGATGTTCGACTACTTTGAGCACCAGGCCGGCCGGCGGGGTGCCCTGCTGGGGGTTAAGGCCTGGTCGGTTTACGGGATGCATCATTCAGCCCACCCCATCCTCTCCGCGACAGAGAAGCAGGCGCGGGTCCGCCGCAGGGCCGAGGAGGTGTGGCGGGACGCGCAGGAAGTGGAAGTGAAAGTGAATTCCCCGCTCCGCGAGCGGATCCGCTCCATCCTGGCCGATCTTCCGGGCATCCCTCTGGTCACTGAGGAGGCGGGCATGGAGGAGGACGAGCGCCGGATACAGGCGGAGGAGGCGTGGGAGGCGGCTTGGGTGGGATTCCCGGATCTGGAGAGGGCGGGGGAGCATGCGTTCGTGGTGACCGAGGAGGCGCTGTGGGGCGATGGGTCGCGGCCGGGAATCGGATTCCATGTTCAGAAGCTCTTTGAGTTGATTCCAGGTCTGTCCTTGCGGGTGGTGGCGCAGGATGATGAGCGGGCCGCGTGGATTCGGCAGGCGCTTGGGCTTCCGGCGGACCAGGTGAAGGCGCCGGAGCAGGGCCAGCGCTATGAGGATGCGGTGCGCGGCGAAATCCAGCGCTATCAGTCGGAGGCGAAGGAGGTTCATCTCGTCCACACGGCCCGACTGAACTGGGGAGTGGATGAGATCCTGTTGCCCGGTTCGGCCGAGATGTGGCTGGAGAACGTCTCAAGGATCTTCCGGCTGCTCGGCTTTGTCGGCGAGGCCGAGTGGCTCGGGGTGAACCACTACACCGCTGCGCGTCTGGCCAGCGAGATCTTCGCGGAGCGGCTGGCCTGATGCGCCATCGGCGGCGCCCCTGTGTTAAGATATCTGGCTCATTGCGCTCGTAGCTCAGCCCGGATAGAGCACTAGCCTCCGGAGCTAGGTGTCGCGCGTTCAAATCGCGCCGAGCGCGCTTTTACCTCCTTGCCAGCGATTTGAACGCC
>CAYJQV010000053.1:0-10009 GCA_964372395.1 uncultured Planctomycetia bacterium
GTTCAACTCCCTCCGCCTCCACGTCTCTTTCGTCGCACCGTTACCCTTGCGTCCGAAAATCTTCCTGACGCTGCTTGCAGCCGCTTCCCTTGCGGGCTGCGCCACCGCGCCTGCGCGCCCGGGGCCTCCGGCCGGATCCCTCATCTCTCAGCGCGTGTTCGTCGGATCCCGCGCCTATCTGCCCTCCGCGGCGCTGGCCCGGGAGCTCAGGGCCCAGGAGCACTGGGACACCGATGCGCAGGTCCTGTTTCTCACGGCGGCCGGCCATGAGCTGCGGGCGGCGGCGGGGATGCGGGTCGTACTTCTGGACGGTTCCCCGTATCTTCTGCCGGCGGCCCCCGTGATGGAGCGGGGAAGACTCCTGCTTCCGCAGCAGCTTTGGACGGATCGGCTGGCGAGGTGGAGCGTTCCGGAGAGGATTCCCACCCCCACGGTGTTTCGGCCGCTTCGGACCATCGTCGTGGATGCCGGCCATGGCGGGCATGACCCGGGCGCGGTGGGCCCGACCGGCTTGCGAGAGAAGAGCGTCACCCTGGAGGTGGCCAAGATCTTGAGGGATCTTCTCGTGCGGGACGGGTTCCGGGTGATCATGACGCGCTACGATGACCGCTTCATCTCCCTGGGCGGCCGCAGCGCTGTCGCCAACCGGGAGGAGGCGGATCTGTTTGTCTCCGTTCATGCCAACGCCTCCCGCCGGCGTTCGATCTCCGGCTTTGAGGTGTACACCCTTTCCGAGGCGACCGACGATCATGCGCGGGCCCTGGAGGCGGCGGAGAACGCAGCCCTCCCCGAGGAGATCGGCCGGCCGATCTCCTCTGACACGGAGGCGATCATCTGGGATCTCCTGTACACGGAGCATCGGGCGGAGTCGCTGGAGCTGGCGTCCGACATCGGCCGGGGGATGAGCGGGGCCGGGGTTTTCTCCAGGAACCGCGGCGTCAAGTCCGCCCGCTTCGCGGTGCTCAAGGGGGCCCGCATGCCGGCGGTCCTCGTGGAGGTCGGCTTCATCAGCCATCGGGACGAGGAGGCCCGGCTGCGGCGGGCCGATCACCGCAGGCGCCTGGCGGAGGGGATCCGCCAGGGCATCCTCCGCTTCCGGGACCGGATGGAGCGGGAGTATGCCCGCGCGCGCTAGCGCCATCGGGGTCTTCGATTCGGGGATCGGGGGGCTCACCGTGGTGCGGGAGCTCGCGCGCCTGCTGCCCGCGGAGCCGATCGTCTACCTGGGGGATACCGCGCGGGTTCCCTACGGCAACAAGTCCCGGGAGACGGTCCTCAAATTCTCGACGGAGAACGTGCTGTTCCTGCTCCACCACGACGTCAAGCTTGTGGTCATCGCCTGCCATACCGCCTCCAGCTATGCCATGCCTTTCCTCGAGCGCCACTTCCGGCACCCGATCCTGGGGGTGGTGGAGCCCGGCGTCGAAACGGCGCTCCAGGTGAGCCGGGCTGACCGGATCGGGGTGATCGGCACCCAGGCGACGGTTGCCTCAGGCGCCTACCTCCATGCCTTCGCCCGCATGCACGCGCAGGCCCGCATCACCCAGGCGGCCTGTCCCCTCTTTGTTCCGCTCGTGGAGGAGGGCTGCACGGACGGGTCGCTGGCGCTGTCGGTGGCGCGCCGGTACCTGCGGCCGCTGCGCAAGGCCCGGATCGACACGTTGATCCTGGGATGCACGCATTACCCGCTGCTCAAGGGGACCATCGGACAGGTGATGGGGCCCGGGGTGCAGCTCATCGACTCCGCCAGGCAGGTGGCGCTGAAGACGCGGGAGGTCCTCCGTCAGATGGGGCAGGAGGCCCCGCCCCGCGGCCCCAGGCCCCTGCGCCGTTTTTTTGTCACCGACGAGCCGCGCCATTTTGAGCTCCTCGCCAGGCGGTTCCTCGGCTGGCGGCCGGACAACGTGGCCAAGGCGGATGTCTCCAGGGTCTAGCCCCACACCGGCTGGCCGGACTCCCTGCTTCGGGGAGGGCCGGCTCGCGCCGCTCGGAATGTCCCAGCGAGACATTCCTCGCTCCGGCGTGCGGCCTCGCTCTCGCCTGCCGGCAGGCCCTCTGGCGAACCCTGCCCGCTTGGCCTCCCGACGGCGCACCGCCGGCCCATCCCCTCGCGGGATTTCGGCCAGCCGCACAATGCCCGCGCGTGGCCTCGCGGTGGTTCTGCTTTCCGGCGGGCTCGATTCGGCGACGGCGCTCTACGTCGCGCGCAGTCGGGGCTATCGCTGCCAATGTCTTGCGGTGGATTACGGCCAGCGCCACCGGAGAGAGATCCAGGCGGCCCGCGCTGTCGCCCGCGCTGCGGGCTGCCCGATCCGCGTGGTGCGAACGGCCCTGCCGTGGGGTGGATCGGCCCTGACGGACCGGAAGAGGGCGATCCCGAGCGGGCGAAGCGAGCGCCAGATCGGCCGGGGAATCCCGATTACCTATGTGCCCGCGCGGAATACCCTCCTGTTGAGCTACGCGGTCTCCTGCGCGGAGGCGGTCGGGGCGGGCGCCGTCTTCATCGCCGCGAACGTCCGGGATTATTCCGGCTATCCGGACTGCCGACCCGGATTCTACCGCGCCTTCTCACAGGTCATCCGTCAGGGGACGAAGGCCGGCGTGGAGGGCCGGCCGATCCGGATTGAAACCCCGCTCATCCGCATGACCAAGTCCCGGATCATCCGGATCGGGATGGGGCTCGGCGTTCCCTATCACCTGACGTGGTCCTGCTATGCAGGGGCATGCCGCCCGTGCGGCCGATGCGACAGCTGTCTCCTGCGCGCGAAGGGGTTCCGGCAGGCTGGCGCCCCCGATCCGGCTCTGCTATCCTGACAGAATGGCAAACAGAGCGCGGATCATCGAGGTTTTTCCCTCCGTCCAGGGGGAGGGGATTTACGTCGGGCGGCGGCATCTTTTCATCCGTTTCTGGAACTGCAACCTGGCCTGCCACTACTGCGACACCGAGTACCGCGGCGCCTACCGGGAGTACACCGTTGATGATCTGGAGGGGGAGGTCCGCCGCCTGCTCGATTCCTGCGGGCCTTTCCACGCGGTGAGCCTGACCGGCGGGGAGCCGCTCCTCTGGGGGAGCTTCCTCCAGTCCTGGCTTCCGCGCCTGAAGGGGATGGGACAGAGAACCTACCTGGAGACGAATGGGACGATGCCGGATGCCCTGAGGCGGATCCTCCCCTGGACCGACATTGTGGCGATGGACCTGAAGCCGCCCAGCGCGACAGCGGACCGCTCTGTGTGGGAGGAGCACGCGGGATTCCTGCGTGTGGCCTGCGCGCAGGGCAGGACGCGGCCGGAGCTCTTCGTGAAGGTCGTCGTCACGCGCGAGACCCTGGATGAGGAGATCCGGCTGGCTGCGGAGCTGGTTCGCTCGGCGGGTGCGCAGGTTCCGCTTGTTCTTCAGCCGGTGACGCCGTGGGGTCCGGTTCGCGAAGGGCCCCTCCCGGAGCAGCTGGATCGCTGGCAGCGCGCGGCGAGCGGGCTGCTTTCCGATGTGAGGATCCTGCCGCAGGTGCATCGGATCCTGGGGGTTGCCTAAAAAATGGGGCCGATGCGATTCGATCAGCGGCAGGCGACCGACCTGCGCCCCGTAACCATCCAGCGGGGGTATCTCCGGTATGCCGAGGGGTCCTGCCTCATTGAGCTCGGGAACACCCGCGTGGTCTGCGCCGTGTCGGTCGAGGAGAAGCTTCCACCCTTCCTGCAGGAGAGGGGCGCCCCCTCCGGCCGCGCGGCGGGCGGATGGATCACCGGCGAGTACGGGATGATCCCCCGTTCGACGCTGCGGCGCGCGCCCCGCGAAACGTCGCGGGGCGGCCAGGGCGGACGCACCCAGGAGATCCAGCGGCTGATCGGCCGTTCCCTTCGGGCCGTGGTGGACCTGCAGAAGCTGGGCCCGCGCACCTTGTGGGTCGACTGCGACGTTCTGCAGGCCGACGGAGGGACTCGGACCGCCTCGGTGACCGGGGCGTGCGTGGCCCTGGTGGAGGCGCTGGAATGGCTGCGCCGGCAGGGGATCTTCCGGCAGCTGCCGCTCCGGGACATGGTCGCCGCCACCAGCGTGGGTCTGGTCGACGGCCGGCTGCTTCTGGATCTGACGTACGACGAAGATTCCCGCGCCCAGGTGGATATGAACGTCGTCATGACCGGAAAGGGGGATCTCGTGGAGGTGCAGGGCACGGGCGAGGGGGCCACCTTCACCCAGGGCCAGATGGACGATCTGGTCGCCCTGGCAAGGACCGGTGTGACGCGCCTCGTCGAGATCCAGCGGGCAGCCCTCAAAGAGATCCTGTGACCTCGATTCTCCTGGCGACCCGAAACCGCCACAAGGTGCGGGAGCTTCGCCGCCTGCTCGCCGGCCTGCCGGTCCGCCTGCTTGCGCTCGATTCCTTTCCATCGGTTCCGCCGGTTCGGGAAAACGGCGCCACCTTCCGGGAGAACGCGGTGGCCAAGGCGGTTTCCGTCTCCCGCCGTGTCGGCCTGCCGGTGCTCGCGGAGGATTCCGGTCTGGAGGTGCAGGGGCTTGGAGGCCGGCCCGGCGTCCACTCGGCCCGCTATGCCGGCTCCGCCCGGAACGACCGCGCCAACGTGACGAAGCTCCTGAGGGCACTGGACGGAGCGCCCGCCCGGGGCAGGCGGGCTCGATTCGTCTGCGTGATGGCCTGGGCCGTGCGGGGGAGGGTCGTTCGGGCCTTCCGGGGTTCCTGCGCCGGGAGGATCGCGCAGAGCCCGCGCGGGCGCGGCGGGTTCGGCTACGATCCGGTCTTCGTGCCGACCGGCTTCAACTCCACGATGGCGCAGCTGCCCCTCAAGCAGAAGAACCGGATCAGCCACCGGGCCCGCGCCGCGTCCGCCCTGCGGGCCTGGCTCCACGCCGGCGGCCCGCGTTCGGGCGGGCGGGTCAGAGGATCTCTTCGAGGAGATCCTGCAGGTTGAAGAGCTGCTCGTTGAGGATCTGGGTCACCGGCTTTGGATTGAATTTCCGCTTCGGCTCCTTCCAGGTGCCGGTCACCCGGTATTCGCCGATCAGGTAGGTGGTTCCCTTGGCGATGACGCGGCCGATGCGGGACCGGCTCTCCTCCGGGATGAGATCGGCGGACAGGGTGGGAATGACCCGCCAATCCACAGGGCTGTTCACCCCCTGAGCGAATCCTCCTTCACCGATGACGTTCAAGGTGGCCTGGGGGGAGCGCAGCTGCAGATCCTCGGACCGGATCCTTCCGTTCCCCACGGCGAAGCTGCCCCGCGCCTCCTGAAAGACGATCTTCCTCAAGCTGGGCATCCCCAGAAACTCCGCAAAGCCGCCGAGGAGCGGCAGCTCCAGGATCTGCGCGCCGTCAATCCGGGCCTTGCCGGATCCGCGGATCGCTTCCGGGCGGAGGGCTTCCCCTTGCCCCGTCCATTCGCCGGAAAGCTGACCCGAGAGCGTCGGGGTTTTCCACTGCAGGATCCGCCCCATGGCGGCCAGCTGCATGCCCTGCAGCCGGGCAGACCCTTCCCAGGGCTTTTCCGGTCGGGATTCGTCCAGGGTTCCGGAGAAGCCGACCTGGCCATCGGCGAACCGGAATTGGCCTGACGAAAGGGTCCAGCGCTGTTTCTCGCGCCTCATCTCCAGGCTCAGCTGCCGGAGCGGGATCCGGCGCACCGTGAGCGAGGGAGAGCCGATCTTCAGATCCAGCGCGCTCTGCGACGGCCGGCTCAAATCTCCCTCGATAAGGCACCGGAAGGAGGCCTCCCCCTGCGGGGTTTCCTGCCAGCCTTTGCCGGCGGGGTTCCGGAGGAATTCGACGGCCTTCTCAACCGGCAGCGTCCCCTCCGCGTAGAGATTTCCTTGCGGCCAGTTGACCTCTCCCAGCACGCGGAAGCTGCCGTTCCCCAGTCGTCCGGTGAGGGTGTTCAGGTGCACCGATTTTCCGGAGACGGTCATCTGCGTCTCCAGCGTCAGCTCTCCCCACGAAAGGCGGGCATCCACCTCCGGCTGCGCGAAGTCCACGACCGTCCCTTCGATCTGAAACGGCCGCTTGAGGAAAAGCCCCTTTGCCTCGGTCACTGTCAGCAGATCCCGCTGCCAACGAATCGTCCCGCTGGCCTGCTCGAGGAAGTGGCCGCCGGGCAGCTCCGCCTTCGCGTCCTGGATGGAGAGCGACACCGTAGGCCGCAGCGACAGGGTCGGACGGACTGTTCCGCTGGCGACCGCCTCGAAGTTCACCTGACCGGAGAGCTTGTCCCGAAGAAGCAGGCGCTCCATCCCGCCCGGGATGGGCGGCAGCTGGGCCAGGGGGAATTGGCTCACCGCCCGGAGTCCGATGCTGCGCTGGTCGTCGTTGGCCAGTGAGCCGCTGAAGAGGATCGGGGTTCCTGTGGGCAGGGTGCCGGTCAGCGCCTCGGTCCGGATCCCTTCGGGTCCCACGGTCACCTCTCCGGTCAGCTCCCGCAGCTCCTGGATCAGGGGAAGGGGCCCGACGGAAACCTTCTCAAGCTGCACCACTGCGCGCAGGGAGTCCCACGGGTTTCGGCTCCTCCAGGAAGCCAGGTCGGCATCCACCTTGGCCTGGAGATTCCCCTCTACCCGCAGCTCCTCGGGCGGTTCCCCCTCCCATCCCTGACGAATCGGCTGCTTCACGAGGCAGCGGGTTTTTTCCAGCTCCAGCCAGCCCTGGAGCCGCAAGGGCCCTCTCAAGCCGCCTTCGAGCTTCCAGTCCACGGCGGCGGTTCCATCGAGCGCGCGGATGGCATCCCGGGCGTCGGGGGGAAGGACCGGCAGGGTAAAGGGCAGGGGTCCCGAGAGGCGGCCCCGGGCGGAGAGGGCGTGCTTCACCAGATCGTACGCGCCGTCGACCGAGAGCTCGATCGGGGCGCCCCGGTGGGCCTCCGTCCAGAGATGGCAGAGGCCTTCGAGTCTGGCCTCGATTCGGGCCGGCAGGGACAGGTGCAGGTCTGCTTCGACATTCTTGAGCTCGCCGTCCAGCACCGACTCTCCCCGGACGAGATGCCACCGGATCTGGCCGTCCGACAGCACGACGCGGGGGATGATCCACCGGAGCCGGGCCCTTCCGCGGGACGGCGCCATCGTGCGGACCAGCAGCTCCTCGAAGTTCCACCGCTCATCGGCGCCCTGGGAGAGCCGCAGGCGGGGCCCGACGATGTGCAGGGTGGGAACGATGAGCTCACGGTGCTTGAGGAGCGGCAAGAGCAGCACCCCGCCGGAGATCTTCTCTACCTCCAGGAAAGGTTCCGCCCCGAATCCTTTCTCTTCGGCGACCGCCAGGCGCTCGATCACGAAGCCATGCCACAGATGCAGCTTGACCCGTTCGACGGTGACCGGACGGCCCAGGGCCTGGCTGGCGGCCTCTTGCGCCCACTCGCGCGCCCGCACCGGGAGCACGGCCCGGTTCAGATACTCCAGCAGGGCGGCCAGGAGCGCCACAACCACCAGGAAGAGCAGTGCAGGTTTGAGAAACCGCTTCATCCGGGATCCTCTTCGAAAGGATCCATTATACGGCTTTTCCCTTCCCGAAAAGACCCCGCCCAGCTAGAATGGGGGACGTCGAGCGGGGTGTAGCTCAGCTTGGCAGAGCACTGCGTTTGGGACGCAGGGGTCCTCGGTTCGAATCCGAGCACCCCGATTGAAACGGTTCGGGCTCTTCTGGGGTATTATTTCCACGAGCGCCTGTAGCTCAATCTGGATAGAGCAGCTCCCTTCTAAGGAGAAGGTTGGCCGTTCGACTCGGCCCAGGCGCACCACGGACTCGAGAAGATCTCATGAAGAAGCTGATCGGCTGGGGGATCGCGCTGGGGGTGTTGGCCGCCGTCCACTTCATGTGGACGGCGGCGCTGCGGGCGGAATTGGTCTCCTCCCTGAGCGCCGCATGCCAGCGGCCGGTGACGATCCGCGCGGTCGGGTTTGTCCTGCCGCTCGGAGTCCGCGTGGCCGATCTGGAGGTACCGCCGCTCGGCTCGGAGCAGGGGCCCCTCCTGCGGGCCGAGGAGATCCGGATTCAGATCCTCATGGGCCAGGCGGTTCAGGGCAGGGTATCCCTCTCGGTTGAGCTGATTCAGCCGGAGCTGTCGGTACGCTGGAGCCGGCAGACGGGGGAGCTTCTTGCGCTGGGGGGCGCGCGGGTTTCAGGCACAACGCCCGCTCCGATCCAGAGGGTGCGGATCCGCAGGGGGAGACTCCAGCTGCTGGATGAGCAGGCGGTTCCGCCGGCTCCCTGGCGGTTTCAGGATCTGGAAGCGGACGTCCGGTTCGGGGGCGCTGTCCTTTCCAGTTACGAGCTTGACGCCGCGATCGGGCGGGCGGACGGCGGCGAGATCGGCCGCCTGGAGTCCCAGGGGTCCTTCATCCCGGACGGCCCGTTCGAGGCGAAGGTTTCATTCCGGCACGGTCGGATGAAGGAGCTGGCGCCCTATCTCCGGGAGGTTCTGGGCCCGACGCCCGAGCAGGGATCGCTGGAATTGGACAGCCGGATCACCGTCTTCCGCGGGGTGCTCATGGTCCACAACCAGGTGAGCGCCTCGGGCGTCCGCTTCGCCACGGAGGAGCCCACGACGCTCGGGCCCAGCGGCAATCGCCTGGTGGAGCTTCTGAGCGACCGGGAGGGAAAGGTCCAGCTCGGTTTCGTGGTGAACGGCCGGCTGGGACAGAAGCTGGATTGGTCTGACCTGGCGGCCGCCGCCATGCGGCAATCCCTCCAGCAGGCGATGGCCAGGGGCATCCAGCGGGTCCTGGGCGAAACCGAGCAGCAGCCGCTCGCCGACCGGCTCCAGAAAGGGATCGAATCCCTGGAGCGCTGATCTTCCGTATGGTGGCTATAGTGTAATGGTCAGCACAAGGGATTGTGGATCCCTTAGAGCGGGTTCGAATCCCGTTAGCCACCCGTATTTTGCTTATTTTGAATTGTAAGAGGGGCGCGATGGTTCTAAATGCAGCTGTTCCGAAAACGTTGGCGGAGTTCAAGCGCCTGATCGATTCCCACCCGGTTTGCAAGCACCCGTTTTGGGCCCAATTCGAAAAAGGGGATTTTACGCTCGAACAGGTAAAGCCTTTCGCCCTTCAGTACTACCTCCACGTCAGCACGACCCGGCTCTACGCCGCGGCAGTCCTTTCCCGGATGCCGGATGAGAAAATTCAATTGGCCATCGCGAGCGTTTTATGGGACGAGTATGGCCATGGGGATCCCAGCCGGATCCACCCAGCCCAATTCCGCGCTTTTCTTGGTCACTTGGGATTGACGGAATCCGACTGGGGACGGGCCCTACCGATACCGGAACTGGCCCGCTATAGGGACCTACATGAGCGTCTTTGTTCGCAGGAGGACGTATGGCTTGGGATGGGGATAGTGGCTCTTGCGATGGAGTGGCCGATCCCGCAGTTTTACGCCCATCTTGTCGCCGGATTCCGGAAGGCCCTGCGGTTGGATGACCGGGCCCTCTCTTTTTTCCTCGAACATGTGAAAGAGGACGAGGTGCATGCTGAGCTTCTAACGAGCGCTTTGGCGCCTCATCTGGCTGATCCGGGGATTTGCGAGTCGATCAGGGAAGGGTTCGTCAGGTCCTTAAACGCCCGGTCTATTCTCATGACAGGTCTCTTTCGGCTTATGTGGCCGCATCTGTCCAATGATTTGGGCGAGAACCTCTACACGATTTAAAAGAGAGGTTTCCTTGTCTGCGACATGCCAGGGACCCCAGCCCTTTTCTCGGATTCCACTCTTGATAACGTATACACTTTAGAGTATACTTACTTTTGGAGGTGAAAGCATGATTGCAACAGTGAGCTTAAAGGAATTGCGCCCGGGATTGCCGCAGGTCATTGAGCGGGTGGATCGAAAGCTGGACCGTTTTGTTATCACCAGGAGGGGCAGGCCCGTTGCCGTGCTGTTAGGCGCCGACGATTACGAGTCTTTAATGGAAACGTTGGATATACTTGCGGATCCCAAGGCGATGGCCGGGCTTCGCAAGGGTGAGGCAGATATTCGCAAGGGCAGAACGAGTTCCTGGACGGATGTGAAGAAGT